>JAJRVT010000127.1 GCA_024277175.1 Chloroflexota bacterium
CCCAACCCGCCCGACTTCCTGGAAAAAGGGCTGGCTTTCTTCGCCGAGATGTGGACGCCCATCCTGGATGCGTTCCAGGAGGCCGGCGTCAAGTTCGCGCTGGAGGTGCACCCCACCGAGATCGCCTTCGACATCGCCAGCGCCGAGAACGCCCTCAACGCGCTCGACGGCCACCCCGCGTTCGGCTTCAACTATGACCCCAGCCACTTCGGCTACCAGGGCGTGGACTACGTGGGCTTCATCCGCAAGTTCGCCGACCGCATCTTCCACGTGCACATGAAGGACGTCTACTGGTCCTCCCGCCCCGCGGAGGCCGGCGTTTTTGGCGGCCATCTCGACTTCGGCGACCCGCGCCGCGTCTGGGATTTTCGCTCGGTGGGGCGGGGGTCCATCGATTTCGAGGAGATCATCCGCGCGCTCAACGACATCGGCTACGACGGTCCCCTGTCGGTGGAATGGGAGGACGCGCGCATGGACCGGGAGCACGGCGCCACCGAATCCTGCGCTTTTGTGAAACGGCTGGACTTCAAGCCTTCGGCGGTGGCGTTCGACGCCGCCTTCGCGACGGAGGAGTGATAGACCGCGGATTGGGCTGATTGGGCTGATTTTCACGGATTTTTTGTAAAAGAATCTGGCAGTTTCCGCTCAATTCGCCCAATCCGCGGTCTATCTGGCCCGCACCCGTATAGCTACAGAATGACGAGGAGCAAACCATGAGCGAAGAAACCGGATTCACCAGCATGGCCGGGGCGAAAAGTGAAGACGATGTCCCGGAAGTCGGGGTCGGCATGCTGGGATACGCCTTCATGGGCAAGGCCCACAGCCATGCCTACAAAACCATCCCCTACATGATGTACCCGCCCCCCGCGATCCCCCGGCTGGAGGCCATCGCCGGGCGCAACGAAACAGCTGTGGCCGAGGCCGCCAGACGCTATGGCTACGCCCAATATTTCACCGACTGGCGGGCCATGCTGGAAGATCCCGCTGTCCAACTGCTGGACAACGGCGGTCCCAACAACCTCCACGCCGAGCCATCCATCCTGGCCGCGCAGATGGGCAAACATGTACTATGCGAAAAGCCCCTGGGGCGCACCGCGGACGAAGCCCGGGCCATGTGGGAGGCCGTGGAAAAGGCCGGCGTCAAGCACATGGCCGCCTTCAACTATCGCTTCGTCCCCGCCATCCGCCTGATCCGCGACCTGATCGACCAGGGCAAGCTGGGGCGCATCTACCACTTCCGGGCCTCCTATCTTCAGGAATGGATCATGCCCCACTATGGCACGCCCAAGATCTGGCGGCTGGACAAGAGCGTGGCCGGCAGCGGCGCGCTGGGCGATCTGGGGGCGCACATCATCGACCTGGCCCACTACCTGGTGGGCGACATCAAAGCGGTGGGCGGCCTGACCACCACCTTCATCAAAGAGCGGGCCATGGAAGAGGGCGGTATGGGCGTGGTGGATGTGGATGACGCCTTCGCGGCCGCGGTCGAGTTCGAGAACGGCGCCATCGGCACACTGGAGAGCAGTCGCTTCGCGGCCGGGCGCAAGAACGCCAACGTCTTCGAGATCAACGCCGAGCACGCGACCGTGCGCTTCAACCTGGAGCGGCTGAACGAACTTCAGGTCTTCTGGGTGGGCGAGGAGCCGACGGAAACCCAGGGCTTCCACGACGTGCTCGTCACCGAGAGCTATCATCCCTGGTGGGAGAACTGGTGGCCCCACGGCCACATCATCGGCTGGGAGCACACCTTCGCGCACGAGATCAGCCACCTGCTGGACTGCATCGTCAACGACAAGGAAGTGGGTCCCCACGGCGCGACCTTCGAAGACGGCTACCGCTGCGCCGTGGTCTGCGACGCCATCGTCGAGTCCGCGGGGACGCGGAAGTTCGTCGATATTCGATACTGAGTTGCACCTACGATAGACCGCGGATTGGGCGGATTGGGCGGAAACAGCCGGATTTTTCATGAAAATCCGTGAAGATCAGCCCAATCCGCCCAATCCGCGGTCTATCAGATACCGACCTGCATCATCACTTGGGGAGAAAGAAATGGAAAAGTACGGATATAAATTCTCATTCGGCCCCTGGAACATCCACGAGGGTGCGGACCCCTTTGGCCCGCCGGTGCGGCCCACGGTGGCCTTCGGGGACAAGCTGGCCACCCTCAAAGAGCTGGGCTTTGACGCCATGCAGTTCCACGATGACGACGCGGTCCCCGATCTGGACAACCTGTCGGCCGCGGAGATCAAACGCCAGGCCGAGGCCATGAAACGGATGCTGGACGATCTGGGGCTGGTGGCCGAGTTCGTGGCCCCCCGCCTCTGGGAGCATCCCATGACCATCGACGGCGCGTTCACGGCTAACGACCCCGCGGTCCGGGCCTACGCCTTGGAACGAACCAAAAAAACCGCGGACATCGCCCGTTACCTGGGAACCGATCTGATGGTCCTCTGGCTGGCGCGCGAGGGGACCTACCTGCGGGAGGCCAAGGACGCGGTGCGGGCCACCCACCAACTGCTGGAGGCCATCGATGCGCTGCTGGAATACGATCCGGCCCTGCGCATCATCATCGAACCCAAGCCCAACGAACCCATGGACCTGGCCTACATTCCCACCATGGGTCACGCGCTGGCCCTGGGCATGCAGAGCCGGGACCCCAGCCGCGTGGGCGCGCTGGTGGAGTCAGCCCACGCGGTGCTGGCCGGGCTGGATCCGGCCGACGAGATGAGCTTCGCCCTGGCCTTTGGCAAGCTGTGGAGCGTGCACCTCAACGACCAGAACGGCCTCAAGTTCGACCAGGATCGCTCCTTCGGCTCGGTGGACCTGCGGCGGGCCTTCAACCAGGTGCGGGTGCTGGAGGAGAACAACTTCCGGGAGGTGGGCATGGTGGGGCTGGACGTCAAGGCCCTGCGCACCCAGCCGGCCGAGCTGGCCACCAAGCACCTGCGCAACTCCCTGCGCGTCTTCCTGCGCCTGGTGGCCGTGGTCCGCTCCCTGGACAAGACGCGCATAGACGAACTTCGTCAGGCCCGGGATTATGAGGAACTGGATTGGCTGGTGCTGGACGCGTTGATGAAGAATGAATAGAACGCGGGTTTGGCAGGTTGAGCGGATTCACACGGATTTCTTCAGAAGAAATCCGTGTGAATCCGCTCAATCCGTGTTCTATTCGCCCGTCTCCTCGCACGGCATGGGCGCGGACGAGCGCAACTGTTTGACGAACGCGGTCAATTGGCCCAGGGTGCGGATGCCGTGCCGAGCGCCGTAGGCCATGACCTTGGGGCCGGCGTCCAGCACCAGGCGCAGGTGGCCGTGGCGGATCAGCCGCCAGAAGGAAGCGATGATGCG
>JAJRVT010000128.1 GCA_024277175.1 Chloroflexota bacterium
GCCCCGTCAATGATCACAGCCTCCTCCGCGGCCTGGATGGGTAAGATGCGCGTGGACAGGACCAGCACTTCACCGATCACAGTAAGCGCGAGCCAGATGACCGCGACGCGAACGCTATCTCGATTCATATAGGCGCCTCCTCCCCTTCAACCGGGCGCGGCCCCTTGTGTAAAAGGCCCTTTGCGCCCGCAAAATGAGTTGAATTGATACTGGATTTCGTCTCAGGTGTCATGCTTCGGGAGATCGTTCGGCGGTCAGCGTGCGCCGTAGGGCCTGGACCGCGCCCGTCGTCACCTCTTCACGGTGGAAGATCCGGACCACATTCTCGTTCAGAGTGACAGTGATCACTTTCAGACCGGGAATCGCAAGCAAGCGGGCCAACGTCTGGTTATCGGTGGACGCGTCGGCGTCGCTCTGATCAAGAATCACCGCCTGCACGGCTTCGCTGCGGGCCAGGCGAACCATCTCATCCAAGCTTGAAACGGAGCGTACAGTGGCCACGTCGCCGATCAATTTGCCCAATCCATCTCGGAATAGAGCGTGAGAGGAGAGAATGAGTACGTCTGCCACGATATGACGCCCCCAAACCGGAATCATACAGGATGGCCAAGTGAGCGTCTTGAGTGTAGCAGGAATTAGAGGAAGGGAATATCGTCTGTAGGGGTGATCCGGGGATGATTTCAGACGCGCCAAAAGGATGATGTCCGGCTCATCCTCTTGGCGGAGGCGTCATCGAGGGAGGCGTCAGTCAACCATCGAGTAAGCCGAGCGCGACGGACCGGGCGACGGCTTCCGTCCGGTTGGAAGCGTCTAGCTTTTCCATAATGTGGCGAACATGGGTTTTGACTGTGCTTTCTGAGATGATGAGCCGTCGTGCGATGTCTGCGGTGGTCGCGCCCCTGGCCAGTTCGACAAGCACTTCCCGTTCTCGGGGGCTCAACAGGGGCCTGGTTTCCTGCGGAGCAACGCGGGCGCGCTGGATGATCCGGGAGGTGACTTCGGGCGACAGCGCGGCGTAGCCGGCGGCGACATGACGAATGGCCTTGCACAGATCCTCGGGCTCGGCATTCTTCAACAGGTAGCCGTCCGCGCCCGCCGACAAGGCGGCCAGCAGATCCTCGTCCCGATCCGAAACCGTCAACATGAGGACTCGCAGGTCTGGAATCTGCTTCAGGGCGGGAACAACTTGGTACCCAGGGGCGCCGGGCAGGTGCACATCCATCAACACCACGCGGGGGTGCAGGCGCTGGGACAGTTCCAGCGCCGCCAAGGCCGCGCCCGCCTCTCCCACCACGTGGAAATCCGCCTGCTCTCGCAAAAGCTCCACCACGCCCCGGCGGAAGAGGGCATGATCATCCACCACCAACACTCGAATCGTCTCAGGCATCCCTCACCTCCACAGTCTCCACGCGTCTCAGGGGTAAACGGACGATCACCTGGGCGCCAGCGCCAGGCCGGCTCACAATTTGGAAGCCTGCATCCAACAGTTCGGCCCGCTCCTGCATGATGAGCAGACCATGGCGAGAGAGGGGCGGCACGTCCAGGGGATCGAATCCGATTCCGTTATCGATAATGGAGAGCACCAGCCACACTGGGTCCAGCCGCCACTCCAGGCGTACATGGGACGCGCCCGAATGTTTGCGCACGTTGCCCAGCGCCTCCTGCACAATGCGCAGAAGCTGGACGTGCACTTCAGGCGGTAAGCGCACCGGCGGTGGCGCGCCCGGCGCAATCTCGATGGCGCTCAAGCTGCGAAAGTCTTCGACCAGGGGAAAAAGCCAATCACTGATCAGGCCGGTCCCGGGCTGCAAACGCAGGCCATCGATGGCTTCCCGCACGTCGATGTAAGCCGAGGCGATCAGGGCGCGCACCTGCTCCAAGGCGTCGCCAGCCCGGACGAACTCCTCCTCCTGTAGCCAACCACTGATTTGGGCCGTCCGGAGTTTAAGGTACCCAAGCGTCTGGGCCAGGCCGTCGTGGATTTCACGGGCCAGGCGCACTCGTTCGGCCAATGCCGCCTGGTGCTCGACCCGCTGATATAGTTGGTGATTGTCCACGAGCATGGCCATTTGACTGGCGACCGCAACCGCCAGCCGCGTGTGCCGCGGGCTGAATGCGTCTCTGTGGCGCGCCCACCATACGAGACCGCCGACGAGCGCTGTGTCGCTCAACAGGGGCGCGACCAGGACCGACCAGGGCTCATCTCCGGCCCCGTAATGCAGATCACCCAGCAGCAACGGCTCCGCGCTGGCCAGAGCGCCGGCAACCAGACCCTGCAGCACCTTCGCGCGATCCCCGATCTCCGGCCCCACCTGGATCGCCAATATCAGCTTCCCCCTTGGCTCAACCAGGTAGACCAGTCCTCCGTCCAGCTCCAGGGCCTGAACTGTATCCTGCAGGACGGAGTGCAAGGTCGCGTGCAGATTGGTGGCCTCGCGGGATTGGCGCAGACGATAGAGGGCGGCCAACTCCCGGCTGCGCAGCCTGTGGCTTTCCAGCGCCAGGGCCATTTCATCGGCCATGGCGCCGAGCACTTCCCGCTCATGGGGTGCGAGTTCCTGGTCTTTCCGAGTATAGACGTTCAGGAGGCCATACTCCCGATCCCCGCGGCGGAGCGAGAAACAGAACACTTGGATGGAGATTCCGCCAGGCAGAGCCAGCGTTTCCTGGGCGGCAGCCAACAGGGCGCACTGCTCACTATCCGACGCCCGATGTGGGACGCACTTGACGCAGGCATTGCGCACCTCCGGCTGGGCCATGCGATTCGTCCATTCCTCGACCACGGACGGATCGACATCTCCCTGATAGACAGCGGGCAGGGGATGATGTTGGTCATCGAATGGAATGAGAGACGCGCCCAACACCGGAGCCACATCCTGGGGCAGTTCGAGGATCGCCTTCACCAGCCGGTCTTCGTCCTCCGCCTGGGTGAGACGCCGGTTGACGCGCATCAACAGTTCGAGTCGCTGATTGGTTTGGGTGAGCCGTTCATGGGCCTGGGCGAGAGCCGTGTGGGCCTCCTCTGTCCGGCGTACGCTCTGCTGGAGATAGGTCAACGCCCACCAGGTGAGGGCGGGGCCGATCAGGCCGTAAAACAGAAGTTGCGACACGAAGTGTTGTCCCCTGCTCAAGAACTGAAGCCAGGTGTGTTCCAGCACCTGATGCCCGGCGACCAGCATGAGGGCCAGGAGAGGCGCTTGCCAACGCCAACGTTGAACCCGACGAACTACAGATTCGCTCACAAATCATCCCCAATTCTTTACAATCATCTCACAATGAGGGGCTATGCTTGTAGACATAGGGCAGAATCGAAACCGAGGAAGGGCTACTCCCAGTATACCAGAGGGAGCGATCGACAACAATCGTCTCACATCAGACGGAACGCACTGTGATACTTGCACCCAGACGACACATACGCTACTTTCTTGAATCGGCGGGCGTCGCATCTCGCCTCAGTTTCACGCCTTTCAGACTAATTTTTGGTCCTCTCCACTGGCCTCGGTTACAATCATAACCAATGCGGAATAGCCACGAAAGAAGAGGAAAATCATGAGCGAAGAACGAATGCGCTGTCAAGCCATCACCAAAGCCGGGACCCAGTGCAAGAACTATGCCCGCCCGGGGTCCAAATATTGCGGCATCCACGCCCACCTGGCCGAAGAGGCGGAGAGCCAGACGAAGGCCGCGGCGACCGAGGGTAGTAAACCTGAAGCAGACGTCACTGAATCCGCTGCAATGGATGAAATTGCGACGGATCAGTCCGCGCTTTCTACGCTGCTACATGGGCTGACGCAACTGGCCCACGAGTTACAGGAACGCACGCCGGCCTTTGTTCCACCCGCCTTCACCCCGGAAGGACTGCTGGATCTGCTGAAAAGCAATGTGGAACGCTTCACGCCCGACATGCACAGCGAACTGCTGGACACCCTCAAATCCAATTTCGAGGGGACGACACCCCAGGATCTGGTGGATCCGGAAACCTGGAAGGGCCTGTGGTATATCCTCAACTACCTGGCCCAGGCGCAGGCGAAATCAACCTTGGAGTACGTGAGCGAACGGCTTTCCAGCTTGCCCGGCATGGGATACGTCTCCAACCTGCCCGGCATGGACACTGTGTCGGCCCTGGCCTCCAACCTGGAGGGTGCGTCGCCCAAGGATCTCGTCGATCCGGAAACCTGGAAAGGGCTGTACTTGGTCGTCAACTATACGATCCAGGGCACAGCGCGCGATCTGAAACGCAAATTGGCGGGGGATGAGGAGGAGTGAAACGTAAGGCGTGAAGCGTGAAAGGTGAGAACGCCGCGAATCCATTGTTTCCGCGCCCTCACGTCTTACGCTTCACGTTTTACGTTTCACGCTGGTAGCGTTTCTTGATCTGGGGGGCCAAATAGTCATCGAAAGCCCGATCCACATCGTACTCGGGTTCCCAGTCCCAATCCATACGCGCGGCGCTGTCGTCCAGATCGGCCGGCCAACTGTCGATGATGGCCTGGCGCGGCGGGTCCGGCTCGAACGTGATCCGGGCGTCGGGGAAGGCGGCCAGCACCCGGTCCCGGAACTGGCCGGCGGAGAGGCTGAAACTGGTCACGTTGTAGACCAGCCGCGAAAGATTCTCCTGGCGCGCGGCGGCCAACTGTAGCAGCGAGCTGACCGCGTCCGGCATGGCCATGAAGGGAATGCGTGCGTCCTCGCGCACGAAGGCTGCATACGGCTCCCCCTTGGCCGCGGCGTGGATCATCTCCGGTCCATAGTCGCTGGTCCCGCCCGAGGGCAGGGTCGCCGCACTGACCAGACCAGGAAAACGCACGCCACGAAAATCCACGGTCACCGGCTTTTCCGCGGCCAATTGCCGGTAGTGGCGGCTGTAGTAGTTGCCCAGCATCTCGCAATAGAGCTTGTTGCAGCCATACATGGTGCGGGGCTGGTTCCACTCGAACTCCCGCACCCGCTGGTAGATGCGTTTGCTCTCCAGGTCCGGCATGCCATAGATGGCGATGGAACTGGGAAAGATGAACTGAACCGGCCGCTTGCGCCACTGGGATTGCTCGGACGCCAGCCGCAGCAAGGTCATCGACCCTTCCACATTGACCCGATGGGCCATCTCCGGCGTGAACTCAGCCCGGGTGGAGAGCAGCGCGGCCAGGTGGTAGATGACGTCGATCTCATATTCACTGACCAGGCGGGTGAGTGTATTCTGGTTCAGCAGATCGCCCACCACATGGCGATCCACCAATTGGCGGATATCATCAGGCAACGGATGCAGATCGAAGGTTAAGAGGTGATTGTCGCCATCAGCCGAGAGCCGCTTGATCAACTCATGCCCAACCTCGCCGCTGGCCCCGCTGATGAAGATGACTCGTTTTCGCATGGCGTGCGCTCCCGTGGAGAAGATTGAAGATTAAAGATTGAAGATTGGTCGTGGCGCCATCACCCAGGATGCGGTGAAGAGCGCGCGCTCCAATCTTCAATCTTCAATCCTTTTTGGTAACTATTCACCATAGACCGCGGATTGGGCGGATTGGGCTGAAACCGCCAGATTTTTCAAAGAAAAATCTGGTTTGACCCGCTCAATCCGCCCAATCCGCGGTCTATTGGGTTCGTGCCTGAATAGATACCCTTTTTGTTTCATTTCTACTTTCCAATAACGCTCAACATCTTCCCCACCCGCTCGAACGCAGCCAACGCCTCTTCCAGATCCTGCTCGCTGTGCGCGGCCGTGTTCATGACGCGGATGCGGGCCTTGCCCATAGGCACGGTGGGGTAACCGATGGCCATGGCGAAGACGCCTTCGTCGAAGAGACGGCGGCTGAACTCCTGGGCCAAGGGCGCTTCCCCCAGCATGACAGGGACGATGGGCGTCTGGCTGTGGCCGGTATCGAAGCCCATCTCCTGTAACCCCTGCTTCAACACCCGTGCGTTGGACCAGAGCCGGTCCACCAGATCGGTCGACTCCTCCAGCACGCTGACGGCCTCGATACAGGCGGCCACATCGGGCACGGTCATGGCGCTGGAGAAGAGGAAGGGGCGGCCCCGCTGGCGCAGCCACTCGACGATGGTGCGGTCGCCGGCCACAAGCCCGCCGACCACGCCGAATGCCTTGCTCAGGGTTCCCACCTCCACCTGCACCCGCCCGTGCAGCCCAAAATGGTCCACAATGCCCCGGCCACCCTGGCCGACCACGCCTTCGCCATGGGCGTCATCCACCATGAGGATAATGCCGTGCTCTTCGGCCACCTCGCAAATTTTATCCAAGGGGGCCATGTCGCCGTCCATGCTGAAGACGCCGTCGGTGACGATCAGGGCGCGGCGATAGTCGGTGGTCTCCTGGATCTTGCGTTGCAGATCGTCCGCATCGGCGTGGTTATAGCGCACGATTTTCGCCCGGCTCAGGCGCGAGCCGTCGATGATGGAAGCGTGGTTCAACTCATCGGAAAAGATCACGTCGCCCCTGCCCACCAGCGCGGGGATGGTGGCCAGGTTGGCCATGAACCCGCTCTGGAATGTGATGCAGGCCGCCGCCTTTTTGAACTGAGCCAGCCGCCGCTCCAGTTCCAGGTGCAAGGTCATGGTCCCGGCGATGGTGCGCACCGCGCCGGGACCGATGCCGTAGTCATCGATGGCCTGCTTGGCGGCCTCCCGCAGGCGGGGATGATTGGCCAACCCCAGATAGTTGTTGGCGCAGAAGTTCAGCACCTCTCGCCCATCGATGATCACCCGGCCATCCATGGGCGACTCGATGGCGCGGATATTGGCCAGCAGCCCGGCCTCGCGCAGACGGTCCATCTCCTCCTGGATCCAGCGAACGCTTTCGTCACTCATTTTCGTCTCCTCCGTTGGTCTGAACGCCGGCGTTTCCGCGGCGATTGATTCAGCGAGGATAGAACGCGGATTACACGGATTCGACGGAAAAAGCCGGATTTCTTTCACTTTGCTTTACTCAGCCAATCCGCCCGCGAACGCCCGCTACAATCGTACCCCTTTCAGCGCCGATCCGTCAAACCGATCGCTGGATCGCAAGCGATCCCCGGCCTCGCCGCTTGTGGTATAATAGGGCGGGAGAAAAAACATCTATGACAAAACCAGAATCATTTCAATCTACAGGCTCCACCGTTCACTACGCCAACCGCGATCAGGACTTGCGCGCTATCCAGCGGGACAGGGACGATCCCTGGGACGGCCTGGTCTCCACCGCGCCGCCGGACGAACGCGCCGTGCTGGTGGGCGTGGAGATAACCAATCGCCCCGGTCTACTAACGCTGGAGGACTCGCTGACCGAGCTGGCGCTGCTGGCCGACACAGCCGGGCTGGAAGTGGTCGCGCGCCTGACCCAACGGCTCAACTCACCCCACCCGGCCACCCTCATGGGCAGCGGCAAGTTGGAAGAACTGGTCATGCTGGCGGCCGACGTAGACGCCAACGTGGTCATCTTCGACGATGAGCTGTCGCCCCGCCAGCAGCGGGAAATCGAGAAGGCCCTGGGCGAGGAGATCAAACTCATCGACCGCACCGCGCTGATCCTGGACATCTTCGCCCGCCACGCCCGCACCCGGGAGGGCGCGGTGCAGGTGGAGCTGGCCCAGTACGAATATCGCCTGCCCCGGCTCACCCGGGCCTGGACCCATTTGGCCCGCCAGGCCGGCGGCCGCGCCGGCGGGGCCAGCGGCGGCGTGGGCGTACGCGGTCCCGGCGAAACCCAGTTGGAGATGGACCGCCAGGAGATCAGCCGCCGCATCGCCTTCCTCAAGCGCCAGTTGGAGGACATTCGCAAACAGCGCAAACAGCACCGGCGACAGCGCCGCAAGTCTTCTATGTCTGTGGCCGCGTTGGTTGGCTACACGAATGCAGGCAAGAGCACCCTCCTCAACGCCCTGAGCGACGCCGACGTCATCGCAGCGGATCGACTCTTCGCCACCCTGGACCCGACGACGCGCCGGGTGGAGCTGCCCAGCGGCCACGTAGTCCTCTTCACGGACACGGTCGGCTTCATCCAGAAGCTGCCCACCACTCTGGTCGCCGCCTTCCGCGCCACCCTGGAGGAGGTCACCGAAGCCGACATCCTGATCCACGTGGTGGACCTTTCCCACGCCAACATGGACGAACAGGTCGCGGCCGTGGAAGAAGTGCTGGAGGAGTTGCACGCCGGGGACAAGACCATCGTCACCGCGCTCAACAAGGTGGACCAAATCGACCTGTCCGACCCCGCGCAGGCTGAACGGCTGTCCCGGGCGTTGGATGACTATCCAAACGCCGTCCCGGTCAGCGCCCTGCACAAGACGGGGCTCGATGACCTGCTCGCCAAGGTGGACGCCACCCTGCGTCACAAGATGGTCCCGGTGGACGTGCTGATCCCCTACGCCCAGGGTGAGATGGTCGCCTTGATCCATGAACACGGCTTTATAGAGCAGGAAGAGCACACGGACGCGGGCACCCATGTGGTGGGACGCCTGCCGGTCGAACTGGCCGGCCCCTATTCCGACTACTGGTTCGATAGCGAAAACTGAACCTGTGAATGAAGCGAAACAACTCACTCGTCACACGCTCAGCACAACCATAGGCGATAATGATAGCATCCCCGCCCGGATTGACCGGCGATCGACAGCCGAAGAAGACGGAATCGTTTTATGACGACAGTACTCATCACCAGACGCATCCCAGCGACGGCCATGGAGAAAATCGCCGCCCATTGCAAGGCGCGCGGCTGGGAGCTTCGTCAGTGGGACTCGGACGAGGTCATGCCCAGGGACGCCCTGCTGGATCAAGTGCGCGGCGTGGATGGCCTCTACTGCCTCATCACCGACCGGGTGGATGAGGCGTTGCTCACGGCCGCGGGGTCGCAGTTGCGGGTGGTGAGCACCATGTCGGTGGGCTACGATCATATCGATGTGGCCGCCTGCGCCGCGCGCGGGATCGCGGTTGGCAACACCCCCGACGTGCTGACCGGCACCACCGCCGACCTGACCATTGCGCTGCTGCTGGCCACCGCGCGCCGGCTGCCGGAAGCCATCGACGCGGTCAAGCAGGGTGCCTGGCCCGCCTGGCGGCCGGAATGGATGACGGGCGTGGATCTCTTCGAACGCACGGTGGGCATTGTGGGGCTGGGACGCATCGGCGCGGCGGTGGCCAAACGGCTGACCGGCTTCGACTGCCGGCTGCTCTACACGGGGCCTCGCCCCAAACCCGAGACGGCCGCTCCCCTGGGTGCGAGCTATGTCAGCATGGATGAACTGCTGGCCGAGTCGGACTTCGTCTCCATTCACTGTCCCCTCAGCCAGGCGACGAAGCATCTCTTCGACGCCGGCGCGTTCCGTAAAATGAAGCCCACGGCCGCGCTGATCAACACCAGTCGCGGCGGCGTGGTGGATCAGGAGGCGCTCTACGCGGCGCTGGCGAGGGGCGAAATCTGGGCGGCCGGGCTGGACGTGACCACGCCCGAACCTCTGCCGCCGGACCATCCGTTGCTCACCCTGCCCAACTGCGTGGTGACGCCCCACATCGGCAGCGCGTCCGTCGCCACCCGGCGCAAGATGGCGCTGATGGCCGCCGACAATCTGCTGGCGGGCGTGGCGGGGGAGCCGCTTCCCCACGCGGTGATTTGACGCAAAGGAGCGCAGAGATTTTTCTGGAAAACCTTCGGCTATTCCCGTCTGATAGTGAAGTTTGTCATTTTAACGAAAGGGGGGCATAATACAAGAAAACAATAGAACGATAGATTGAGCAAACTGTGCGCTTTCGTTTGCGCACTTCATTCCATCAAACTGCCTCTGCAAAGGAGCAAGTAGACATGGCCAAAGAGACGTTCACCATCATCGACAACCGGACCGGAAAGTCGTATGAACTACCGGTCGAGTACAACACGATCCGGGCGTTGGACTTGCGCCAGATCAAGGTGGATCCAGATGAATTCGGAACCATGACCTATGATCCGGGCTATGCCAACACCGCATCGTGCAAGAGCGCCATCACCTATATCGACGGCGCTAAGGGCATCCTCCGTTATCGCGGCTACCCCATCGAACAGTTGGCCGAACAGAGTTCGTTCCTTGAGGTCGCCTACCTGGTGATCTACGGCGAATTACCTGACAAAGCCACCCTGGACGAATGGGAAAACACGATTATGCACAATACGTATGTGCATGAGAACCTGGTCGATCTGCTGCACGCGTTCCGCTATGACGCCCACCCCATGAGCATGTTGATCAGCGCGCTTTCGTTCATGTCCGCCATGTATACTGAAGCCAAACAGGTTGAAGATCCAGAGGTGCGCAACAAACAGATCGTGCGCATTCTGGGCCAGTTGCCCACCATCGCCGCCATCGGCTACCGGGAACGCATCGGGCGCCCCATCAATTACCCCAAAGCCGATTTAGGCTATACGGCTAACTTCCTTTACATGCTCGACTACATGGGTCAGACCAACTACGAGGTCAACCCGGTGCTGGCCAAGGCCCTGAACATCCTGCTTATCCTCCACGCCGATCACGAGCAGAACTGCTCCACGTCCACCATGCGCGCCATCGGCTCTTCCCTGGCCGACCCCTATAGCGCCATGGCTGGCGCGGCCGCGGCCCTCTTCGGGCCGCGACACGGCGGCGCCAACGAGGCCGTCCTGCGTATGCTGGATGAGATCGAGGATGTAAAGAATGTGCCAGGGTACATCGAGAAGGTCAAGGCCGGCGAGTTCCGGCTCATGGGCTTCGGCC
>JAJRVT010000129.1 GCA_024277175.1 Chloroflexota bacterium
CGATGGGAAACTCGCCGGTCTCGTCGTGGTGTGCGGCGATGGGCGCGATCTCCTTGCGTGCGAAGTCCCGCGCCGCCTGCTGGATCATCCGGTGTTCTTCGGTGATAAAGTCGAACATGTGCGTGCTCTCCTGGGGTTGGTGGATTTGATAAGTGAAAACGTAAAACGTAAGGCGTAAGGCGTAAGGTGTGAATGTGCGTTTTTGATGAATCTATTACACAGTATTCATGTTTTGCATGAGTTGCAGAGATGCCACAGGTCTATACCACAGATGAAGATCATACAGGTAAAGCTCATTATGGCGCAGGGTGGGGCGCATTTCAAAAATTTGTGTAGTAGAAACGTTCCGTGTATGGTTAGACTGTTCCAAGAAATTGACTCCCGCGTAACGTCCCCGGCACTGGCCATCAGTTTCGACGCCTACCAGGGTGCATCTGGCCAGTGCCGGGGACGTGAATGCTTGAATCGACCTTAGTGAACAGCCGTTGCAATAACCAGGAAAGGACGCAATCCCATGCTGCTTCACATCGGAACCTACACCGAACCGCTGCCCCACGTGGCGGGCCACGGCCAGGGCATCTACACCTACCGCTTCGATCCGGCCGCCGGCGCGTGCGATCTGCTAAGTGTGGCCGCGGAGATGCGCAGTCCCTCCTACCTGGCCCTGAATGTAGCCGGGGATCGCCTCTACGCGGTGCAGGAGACGGACGCGGGTGATAATCCGATCCTGTGCGCCTTCGCGGTGGATAGCGGGCGTGGGCGGCTGACCCTGCTCAACTGCCAGCCTGCTGGCGGCGGCGGGCCCTGCCATCTGCTGGTGAATGAAAGCGGAGGCGTCGTGATCGCAGCCCACTACGGAACAGGGAGTGTGGGCGTCTATCCCCTGCTGACGGACGGACGGCTGGGCCCGGTCTCCCAGGTGGTCCAGCACAGAGGACACAGCGTCAACGCCGAGCGCCAGGAAGGGCCCCACGCCCACGGCGTGACCCTGGATCAAATCGGGCGTTTTCTCTTCGTGACCGATCTGGGCATGGACAAGGTGATGGTCTACCGGCTGGACGCGGGGCGGCTGATCCCCCATGAGCCGCCCTTTGCCAAGTTGCACGCCGGCGCCGGACCGCGCCACGCGGTGGTGCATCCCAACAACCGCTTCGTCTACGTGGTCAATGAACTGGACTCCACCGTGACCGTCTTCAGCCATGATGCGGGCGTCCTCGAGCGCCGCCAGACCCTCTCCGCGCTGCCGGATGACTTCAGCGGGGAAAGCTGGTGCGGCGAGATCCGCATCACGAAGACAGGCCGCTTTGTTTACGCGTCCAACCGGGGGCATGACAGCATCGCCATCTTCGCCTGCCATCCGGACGACGGCCGGCTCACGCTTCTGGGGTGCGAACCCACCCAGGGCCGCACGCCCCGGGACTTCGCGCTCACGCCGGACGAGGATTATCTGCTGGCGGCCAATCAGGATTCGGATACGGTGGTGGTCTTCCAGGTGAACGGGGAGAGCGGCCTGCTTCGGCCCACTGGGCAGGTGATCGACGTCCCCAACCCCGCCAGTTTGGTGATGATGAGTCCCTAAACTTCCTTCAACAACTGCGCCCATGCCTTTCGATGTGCGATCCTTGCATTCACCCTGTCGAGTTCCTGTCCGACTTTGTCGAGGAAATTTCGCCGACCTTTTTCACCCAGCAGGATGAGGATCCCCAGCGAGAAGTCATCGAAGTTGGTGATATAAATATTTTGGCCGCTGGAAAATTCGGAGACAACGCGATTATTGATTCGCTCATCATTGACGGATGGCTCACCGCTCTGAGTCAAAAACAGAATTTCCGCGATCTGCTGGGAGCGGGCCAAGTCGATTTTGCCGTCTAATTGCGTCAAGGTCAATGCTCGATCTTTGACTTCGATCAGCAACACAATCCGCCCGCCAGACCAACATTCGATATCCGCCAGCATACCTGATGATGCGTCCGCGGCGTTGACCTTCTCTCGTTTCACCCCATCGAACAGATTGAACTCTTCTCCGATGGTTTGAAATAACGCCGTAGCGACTGCCTCCATCCGCTCGCCGCCTGATGAAATCGCCAAATAGGCGTCAAGGATATCCTGGATTCCTCGAAGACTGATTCTGTTAGGGGTTGGGTAGATGACGGCGACATCGTCCAAAAGTTGGTATATTTCGAACAACACCTGGGCGAAAATCCGCTGGGCGAAATCAGGATCGTCTGCCTGTTCAACCGCATCGAGAACCGCAATTAGCTTATCCCAGTCCGCTTTATTCTTTTGTTGAGATCGGTATTCTGGCGTAATCGCCGGGACGCGAACAGGATTGTTCACATAGGGTTCAGGTGAACCGCCCAAGACGCGGTGATTCGCTTGATCAAATGGAACGATCACCGCATGCGCCAGCGTACGCGCGTCGAATGCACCAAGACGGGCGTACGCGGTCTGAATGCTATGTGCGTCAAGGGTTGGATCGACTGCTTTGGCGAGAAGTTGTGTGGGAAGTACGTAGTGGTAAGTTTTGATCCTACTGGTAAGACAATCCCGGATCAGCCCGATCAACCCTGGATTATCTGCAAGGGGTGGAGGAGGCTCATCGTCTGTTTCGAACAACTGACTGATATTCTGCCAGTTCTCGTCTAGATAATGCTGACATGCTTGGACGAAGTCTCTGGTTGATTGGTTCATATCTTTAACAATTTTCGTTGAGCTGTCGTTTCAGAAACAGGATAGTTGGTCCAGAGAACTTCGGTCCGGGTCGTTTTCACCGAATGAACTTTCTTAGGCGACGCTTCGCAAACGTACCAACTGCTGTAAAGTTCATCCATTAATTCGCCATGATAACCGGATATGGCTACTTTACCCCTCACTTTCGATAACGCGCGGAACAACTCGATATGCTCCTCATCCGTCATTTCATACTGATACGCTTTAGAATCACCGCGCGAGTCATGGGGATAGGGCGGATCACAATAAAAGAGCGTTCCCTCGCTGTCATAGCGCTTGATGACATTCAGGGCGTCATCGTGCTCAATTTGCACCCGCAACAGGCGCGTCGCGATCCATTCCAGCGCTTCGACGCTCCCCAGCCACCGTGAAACGGACCCCGCCATCCCGGCGCGGCTGGTTCGCAGGCAGTTCGCCCAACGACCGGCCGAGGCCGTCTGGGCCAACCCGGTTCGAACCTGCCGGGCGCGGACAAAGAACCGCCGCGCTCGCTCTAGATCAGAGAGGTGATCGCCGTTTCCGTTGGTCTCGATGGCGTCGATAAACTCCTCCCGGGAAAATGGCGTCATGCCGATGGCGTATATCAACTCGTCCTTTTGGTCGCGCAACACCCGGAAAAAGTTGACGACTTCGCCGTCGAGGTCATTGTAGGTTTCCACAGGCGAGGGTGCGCGATTGAGCAGCACCGCGGCGGATCCGCCGAAAGGTTCGCAGTAATGGTGCGCCTCTGGCAACAGGTCCAGCAGCCAGCCCAAGTGGCTATATTTCCCCCCGTACCAACCAAATGCAATTTTTTTACGCGCCATCAATCACCTCGAAGAAAGTGTGAGGAAATACCCGCATCCAATCAATGGTAATAGTAACACCAGAACGTATGTTTCGCAAACGGCATGTGACGAATTGGCTGACGTAGAATATAATAACCATCATGACAAATCAGATTGCTCAACCCACTTTATCGACCGACCCGGCGGCGGAATATCGCAAGCTGCCTGCCGTGGACGCGCTGCTGCGTGAGGCCGCGCTGACCTGGATGATCACCCAATATGGGCAGGAGGCGGTGACGGCTGCGATCCGGGATGCGTTGGACGACGCCCGGCGCGCGATCGCCAGCGGTGAACCGGCCCCGCTGGAGAGTGAATGGTCAGCGCTGATCGATGCCCGCCTCTCCATCGCTTTCCAGCCCTCCATTCGCCCGGTTATCAACGCCACCGGCGTCATCATCCACACCAACCTGGGCCGCGCACCGCTGAGCAAAGCCGCGCGCGCGGCCGTCGATGCCATGAGCCGAGGATACAGCAACCTGGAATATGAACTGGATGCGGGACGCAGGGGCAGCCGCCACGACCACGCCCGAGAGCTGCTGCGCAGATTGAGCGGAGCCGAAGATGCAATGGTGGTCAACAACAACGCGGCCGCGGTCTACTTCGTTCTCACCGCCTTCTGCCAGGAACGGGAAGTGCTCATCAGCCGCGGCCAGTTGGTGGAGATCGGCGGCGGCTTTCGCATCCCCGATGTGCTGCGCCAGAGCGGTGCAAAGCTGGTGGAGGTGGGTGCGACCAACCGCACCCATCTACGGGACTTCCGCGCGGCCATCACGCCGGAAACCCGGGCTATCATGCGCGTGCATAGCAGCAACTTCCGCCAGATCGGCTTTGTCACCCAGCCTGAACTCGCGGACCTGGTGACGCTCGCCCACGGCGTGGAACGAGAGAAAGACGATCGGGTGCTCACGATCGACGACCTGGGCAGCGGCGTTTTCCTGGACGCCACCGCCTATGGCTTGGCGCCCGAACCCACGGTGCAGCAGAGTGTGGCTGCAGGCGCAGACCTGGTCACCTTCTCCGGGGACAAGTTGCTGGGCGGTCCCCAGGCCGGTCTCATCGTCGGCAGCGCGGAACTGATCGAGCGCCTGCAACGTCATCCCATGGCCCGCGCCATACGCGTGGGCAAGATGACATTGGCGGCCCTGGAAGCCACCTTGCAAGCCTATCGCAGGGGGCGGGCTACGGAGGAAATTCCGGTCTGGCGCATGATCAGCGCGCCGGTTGACGTCCTGCGCGAGCGGGTGGATCGCTGGCTCGACGCGTTGAGGGCGGCCGGCAATGACGGCCAGGCCATCCCTGGGGAGAGCGCGATCGGCGGCGGCAGTCTGCCCGGTGAA
Source organism: Chloroflexota bacterium (assembly GCA_024277175.1). Taxonomy (GTDB): domain Bacteria; phylum Chloroflexota; class Anaerolineae; order Caldilineales; family Caldilineaceae; genus JAJRVT01. The sequence goes on from JAJRVT010000129.1 coordinate 4,895, forward strand.
ACGTTGCCCACCTGGCTGCTGGCCCTGGGGGTGAACGCGCCTGACGCCGTGGCCGAACGTCTGCGGTCAGCGGACACGCCCATCATCTGCCGCATCCAACAGGAGCGTTTGCTCTTCGATCCCCGCACGGTGCTTCCGGAACAAGAGGAGACGTTGCTCCGGGTGTTGAGTGAGTTGATATAAAGGTTGGAGATTGAAGAGATTGGAGACTCTCCGATCGCATCGTCTCCCCAATTTCCAATCTCCCAATCTCTCTATTATCACAATTATGACCCATACCATCTCAGCTTCCTCTTCTTCTGCAACGATTTTTCTGAAACTGGGCGGTTCGTTGATCACGGACAAGCGGCGGGTGGAGACGCCCCGGCCTGAAGTCATCGCCCGGCTGGCGGCGGAGATCGTGACCGCGCGTGAGGCTAGGCCCAACCTGCGTCTGGTCATCGGCCACGGGTCGGGCAGTTTTGGCCATGTGGCGGGCAGCCGTTACGGCACTCGCCAGGGCGTGCACACCGCGGAGGAGTGGCGCGGCTTTGCGATCACAGCCGACGCGGCCGCGCGCTTGAATCGGATCGTGGTCGCTGCCCTGCTCCAGACCGGCGCACCGGTCTGGAGCATCCAACCCGGCGCCACCCTGCGCTGCAGAGATGGCGTAATCGTGGATGGTCCCCACGCCGCCGTGGCCGCGGCCCTGGAGCGAGGACTTACCCCTGTCGTCTTCGGCGATGTGGCCCTGGATTCGGTGCGCGGGGGCACCATCGTCAGCACCGAGGAGATCTTCGACTGGCTGGCCGCTCACCTACACCCCTCGCGCCTGATTCTGGCTGGCGAGGTAGACGGCGTTTTCAGCGCTGACCCCCAACTGGACCCGGATGCCGAGCGTATCATCGAGATCACGCCAGCCGGCCTGGACGCTATCGAAGCCGGGCTGGCCGACAGCCACGGCGTCGACGTCACCGGCGGCATGACGGCCAAAGTGCGCCAGGCCCTGGCCATGGTCCAACGTCATCCCGGTCTGGATGTGATCATCTGCAACGGCCTGATTCCCGGCAATCTCCGGCGGGTGCTAACCGCGGGCGATGCCAAGATAGGGACGCGTCTCTGGGCGGGAGCGTGAGAGATTGTGGCGTTCCTCACCGACCCTATCGTCAAACCATTTGCCGGAAGAGTTTGGCCGCGGGTATAATCAATGCCTATCGTCCGCCAGCCCTGTTGGAGTCGGATGGCCTGTCATTACGGACGGGCCGCCGTCACGGTCCAGCCGCTCGGCGGATGGTTGGTGTAAAAGGGTAATTCTGTCATGCTGACAACTATACTTTCGTTTATCGTCGTTCTTGGCATTCTCGTCTTCTTCCACGAACTGGGCCATTATCTGGTGGCGCGTAGAAATGGCATTGAAGTCGAGGAGTTCGGCATGGGCTATCCGCCCCGGCTGGTCAAGCTTTTTACCTATGACGGCACTGTGTTCACCCTGAACGCACTGCCCTTTGGCGGCTTTGCACGCATGAAGGGGGAGGACGCGGGTGACATGTCCCCCGGTTCCTTCAACGCGGCCAGCCGCGGCGGACGAGCCGCCACCCTGCTGGCCGGGCCGGCCATGAACGCGCTGATCGCGATCCTGCTTTTTGCCGCCAGTTTCATGGCCGGATTCCCGGCCATGGTCGCCCACCCCCAGATCACCAGCGTCGAGCCGGGTTCGGCGGCCGCACGCGCCGGCCTGGAGCCAAACGACATCGTGCTGGAAATCGGCGGCCAGCCGGCGCTGGTGAGTGCGATTCCGAACCTGCCTTTCACTGTGCTCCACAGGAATGAAGCCCCGGTCGACGCTGACCCGACTTCCCTTGTGGTTAGCCGCGGTAATGAACTGATGACCCTGCCTCTGGACGAACCCATGTCCATCAAGGACCTGTTGCGAGGTGCTGATTATACCACCGTCCTGGGCACCCAGATCACCGCGGTGGAGCCCGACAGCCCGGCGGACGCGTCAGGCATCCAACCCGGAGACCTGGTCTACGCCGTGGATGATGCGGTAGTGGGCGAGAGCAACCCGCTCAATGTTCTGATCAAGGCCAGGGCCGGCAGCGAAGTGAACCTGACCGTCCTGCGGGACGGCGGCTGGCTGACCATCCCCATCACCCCACGGGCGGATCCGCCCCCTGGCCAAGGCGCGATGGGCGTGCAGATTGGCCCCCAGACGACGCTGGCCACCCTGTCGCCATTGCGCGCACTGTGGGAGGGCGTCACCAGCACATTCCAGTATGTTTGGCTGGTGCTACAACTGCCTGTGATGCTGATCATGGGGTCGATTTCACCCTCGGAGGCGCAACTTAGCGGGCCGGTGGGCATCGCCCAAATGGTCGGCGGCGCGGTTTCGGCCACCAGAGATACAGGACTGTGGTATCCTATTCTGCGCCTGTCCGCGATCCTGAGCGCGGCCCTGGCGATCACGAATCTCCTTCCCCTGCCGGCGCTGGATGGCGGACGACTCATGTTCATCGCCATCGAAACCGTGCGCGGGCGCCGGGTCGATCCGGAGCGGGAAGGCTTGGTGCACATGATTGGTTTTATGGTTTTGTTGGGCCTGTTGGCCCTCGTCACCGTCCAGGATATTCGCCGCGCTCCCCAGGCTATTGACTGGCTCTCGATTCTGGGACAATAGACGCCCATTTTGTGGTAGGAATCGAAGCGGATCTCATTGCCAGGGAGACGATGTATGACTGCGCAGCCATCTGAACAGCGTTCATCCGAGCATGCAAAGGACGCCACCAATCAGGGGGTAACGCTCCAGGTTTATAGCCAGACCGGCCATGGGTACAGCGCCCCCCCCTTGCAACAGTGCCCCCACTGTGGCGCGATTACGGCGAGCGGGGCCACAGTCTGCCAGGAGTGCGGAGAAGACCTGACGCGCAAATCCAAAGAGATCCGCTGCCGTCAATGCGGCCACCGAGCGCCGTCGGAATTGGTGCTCTGTCCCCACTGCGGCCGCGAGTTGAAACCAGCGCCTTCACGCCTGCTGACCTGGGGCGCGCCGGCGTTGTTGGCTGCGCTCTTCCTGATCCTTCTGTTCAGTCGCGGCAACCCCTTGCCACGTTGGAGTCAGCAGTTGGAAAAGGTGGCGACATTCGTCGTCGCACCGGCCGACGGCGCAGGCGCACCGAGTGCGGTGGCTGTTATCACGCCTGTGCCGGCAGAAGGAAACGTGGATGAAAATCCGCCGGCGGAAAGTATGGAAGCCAACGCCTCAGCGGGTGCATCGTCAGCGGATACGCCGCCTTCGAATCAGAACATTGTGGAAGCGGCGGCGCTTTTGCCGACAGCCACAGAACTGCCGCCCACCGAAACGCCGCCGCCAACGCCCACCAAGGCGCCCACATCCACGCCGACAGGGACGTCAACCAAGACGCCGACCGAAACGCCGACGGAGACGCCGACCGAAACGCCGACAGCCAGACCCACCGCCAGTCCGACCGCGCTTTCCACCGCCACCGCCAAACCGACCGGCAAGCCCATCATCACGCCCACATCCACGCCGGCTGTCAAACCGACTACAGTTCAGCCGACTGTGACGCCGACGGCCAAGCCTGCGCTCCGGTTGCCCACGGCCACCCCTACTCAGGCTGCTCCCCAGCAGGTGACCTACACGGTGAAACCGGGCGATACGCTGATCGCAATTGCAATCAGCTTTGACGTCACAACCCGCGCGTTGATGGACGCCAATAACATTGATCCCGCTGAAGTCTATGCGATTCGCCCTGGCCAGGAACTGATCATTCCAGGAGGAACAGGGGGAGTCAGCTCAGCTCCGGCGCCGACGGATGCACCGACTCCGACGCGAGCGCCAACGGCAACGCCTGCACCCACCAAGTCCGCCTATCGGCTGGATGCGCCTCGGCTGCGTAGCCCTGAAAACAACGCCGCGGTCAGTTGCCAGGGGATTCACGCCTTGACGTGGGAGCCGGTCGCCTATATCCTGGACACCGATAAGTACATCATGCACCTGGGCTTTGTGAGTGGACGAAACGAAGCGGGGCAAGATCGCGTCACCTGGATTTTGAACCAGTCATCGCCACCCGCGCGCACTTCGTGGGAGATGGACAACCAACTGTGTGCGCTGGCTCCCCAGGATATGGGCCGCCGATGGCGATGGTATGTGGAGGTCGTGGACCAGTCATCGACCTCCGTTAGCCCACCCAGTGAAACCTGGGACTTTAGCTGGAAGTAACCGAATTGAAATCAACTATGCCACAACAGACCGAACCGCAACCGCCAGAATTCGAAGAAATGTCATTCTCCCAGCGCGCGGAAGCCAGGCGGCTGGGGGAATTGGCCGACGCCTGGCTTGCCGAGCATGGGCAGATGTCCGCCGAGGCCCCGATCGTCGACGCCCATAACGCGGACCTCCCATTCCAGGAGCCGTCTGTGGACGCGCTCATGCAGGAACTCATGGGGCCAGGAGACGCCATCGATCCGGAACGTCTGCGTGCGTTCTCTGATTTGAACAGGACTGAGGCTGCAGCCGTGGCCCGGGACTGGACGCTTGTTCCCGTGGAGCGCCGCCGGGCCGCCATCGCCTACCTGGTGGAGCTGGCGGAGGAGGATCTGCACCTGTATCTGGGTCCCATTCTACGCATCGCCTTGGGCGACCCGGACGCGGCCATCCGTCGGGAGGCCGTGCGGGGGCTGTGGGAGGACGTGAGCAGCGATCTGGTCGATCCGCTTCTGCGTCTGTTGCGCGCCGACCCGGATGTGGGCGTGCGCGAGGTTGCAGCCGAGGCCCTGGGCGCCTATGTGCTGGCCGGCGAGCTGGACGAGTTCGACGCGGCTACAGCCTTTCGTATCGAAGAAGCGCTGCTGGCTCTCCTGACCGACGAGCGGACGGCGCTGGATGTGCGTCGTCGCGCGCTGGAGAGCATGGCCTACTCCGGTGAAGTGGGGATGCGCCAACTGATCGAAGACGCCTATTACGCGTCCGACGAGGCCATGCGCGTCAGCGCCTTGCGCGCCATGGGACGGAGTGCGGATGTGCGTTGGCGGGGGCTGGTGCGCGCCGAACTGCAAAATCCATCGCCGGCCATGCGCCTGGAGGCCGCCGCGGCCTGCGGCGAACTGGCCATCAAGACCGCAGTCCAAGAGTTGATCCGGCTGCTGAGTGATGACGAACTGACCGTGCGCCTGGCCGCCATCGCTGCACTGGGGCAGATCGGCGGCAAGACGGCCCAGGAAGCCCTCCAGGCCATGCGCAACAGCGACGAGGCCCTGGAGGTGGAGGCAGTGGACCTGGCCCTTGAAGAGTTAATCTTCTTCGCCGAACCGGGCGACGCCCTCTTCGAGGAGGAGGAAGAGCCGGATGACTGGGAGCGGGACCGTTGGGATTTTTGGTACGAGTTCAACGATGATGACTTGGGTGCATACGAAGAGTAGGTGCGGCTTGTAGCCGCACGGACTTCGCCATCCGAACTCGTGCGGTTCCAAACCGCACCGACGGAAAGATGTAGGGACGTTACAACATGAACCTAAAGCTCAAGCGTCTGGTGCGCACGCCAAGCTCGGAACAATATGCCCTTTTCGACCTGGACCAGGTGGATGCGGTGGGACAGCCGCTGACCATTGGCAAGCTCGACCTGCACTATACAGGCGAAGGCGTCTACGGCACCATTCTGCTCTGGGACGAAGCCTCGCGCAGGCTGCGCCCGCCCGTGCGTCAGCAGTTCATCCGCGCCCTGTTGAATGAACTCTCCCAGCCCATGGGCGTGCCCAATGAATTCGTGGTCGAATTTTTCGCGCCCAAGTTGGAGGGATACGAACTCTTCCACAATGTAGGCGTGGAAGAAGAAGAGGACGAGGGCGAAATAAGCGAGGCCGGGCGGTAGCCGCGCTGCATGTTTATTCTCGACACCCTGCTGCCCATTTTCGCCAAGACCGTCCTCCCTGTTTTTCTGGTGGCCGGGGGCGGTCTGCTCCTGGCCTGGCGTCTTGAACTGGACAGCCGCACTTTGGGCCGCGTGATCTTCTACCTGGGCACGCCGTCGCTGGTTTTCCGCAGCCTTTACCGGATGGAGGTGGACCTTGCATCCATGCAGCGGCTGGCATTGGTGGCGGCGTTGGTGGCGGTGGCCACCGCCACGCTGGGCTGGCTGTTGACCTTCGACCAGCCGCGCGATAAGCGGGCCGCGCTCACGCTGACCAGCGGAATGCCCAACAACGGCAATATGGGCATCCCGATTTCGTACTTCGCGTTTGGCGATGTGGGGCTGGCCCTGGGGTCCCTGTACTATGTGGTCAGTTCCTTTCTGAGCAACACCTTTGGCGTGGTCGTGGCTTCGGCCGGTCAGGCGCCCCTGATCGTGGCCGTCCGCCAGAGCCTGCGCGTGCCTGTTCTCTACGCCGCGGTGCTGGGGTTGTTGATCAACCGCACCGGGGTCGAAATGCCCCTCCCCCTCTTTCGGGCCGTCGATCTGCTGGCCGACATGGCGATCCCGGGGATGTTGGTGCTGTTAGGCATTCAGTTGCGTCACGCGCCCATCCGCGAGCGACAGTGGGTGATCATGCGCGCGTCAGCCATCCGCCTGCTGGCCGCGCCCGTGCTGGCTTATCTGCTTTGCAACGCCCTGGGCGTGGGCGGCGTGGAGCGCAACGTCATCACCTTGCAGGCGGCCATGCCCACCGCGGTGATGGCCGCGGTGCTGGCCACCGAATATGACGCCGCGCCGCGGCTGGTGGCCACCGTGATCTTCTTCACCACCATACTGAGCATGATCACGTTATCGCTGGTGTTGTGGTATATTTTATGAGAATTTTCTGAATTGATGAAGGTACAGAACATGAGCGAACGCAACGACGAATTTGATGAGACGCGCCGGGCGTTGAGCGCAAGCGCCTACCTGCTACAAAACGGCCAGCCCCAGGAAGCCATCGAACTCCTGCAACCCCTGAACGAGGCCGACCCCACCCACCCGGACGTAGCCATCAATCTGGGCGGGGCCTATGTGCTGCTGCGTAAATGGGACAAGGCTATCGAGATCCTGATCCCCGCGGCTGAGGCCAACGCCCATAACGCCATGATCTGGAGCAACCTGGCCGCCGCTCACCTGGGGCTGCTGGAGCTGGCCGGTCCCAAGGCGCACCAGGACGCCATCCAAGCCTACAAG
>JAJRVT010000130.1 GCA_024277175.1 Chloroflexota bacterium
CCAGCCCCGTCGGAGGGCGGCGATCAGGCCGCGGCCCCGGCTGACGGCGGCGGCGAGAAGCCCACCATCCGCCTGGCCGAAAACCCCTGGTCCGCGGCCGCGCTCAACACCGCCATCGCCAGAATTTTGCTGGAAGAGCAGTTGGGCTATCCCGTGGAGGTTATCAGCATCGGCGAGAGCGCGCAGTGGCCGGCCATGGCCGCCGGCGATCTGGACGCCAGCCTGGAGGTCTGGCCTTCGGGTCACGCCGACAATGTGGCCGAGTATATCGACAAGCAGGGGCTGGTGGAGAACGGCGGTCCCCTGGGGCCGATCGGCAAGATCGGCTGGTATATCCCCTCCTATCTGCTGGAGGACAACCCGGAACTGGCCACGTGGGAAGGCTTCGGCACGCCTGAGATCGCCAAGCTCTTCTCCACCGCCGAGACTGGCGATAAGGGCCAGTTCCTCACCGGCGACCCCAGTTGGACCTCCTATGAAGACCAGATCATCAAGAACCTGGGCATGGACTTCCAGATCGTGGCCGCAGGCTCTGAAGAGGCGTTGTTGGCTGCGCTCGACTCGGCCTACAGCCGTCAGGAACCGCTGCTCTTTTACTTCTGGACGCCCCATTCCGTCCACGCCGAGTACGATCTGACCGAGGTGCAACTGCCGCCTTACAGCGATGAGTGCTATGCTAAGGCCGCCGAGGGCGGCGTGGATTGCGACTATCCGTCTGATGTTCTCTTCAAGATTTTCCGGACGGGGTTGGCGGACGAGGCCCCCGACGCCTACACCCTGCTCAAGAACATCAACTATTCCACCGAGGATCAGATCGAGATGATCGCCGCCGTGGAGTTGGAGGGCCAGGAGATCGACGACGCGGCCCGCGCCTGGCTGGACGCCAACGAAGAGACCTGGAAGAGTTGGCTGCCGTAGAGGACATAGACCGCGGATTGGGCTGATTGGGCGGATCGACGCGGATTTTTTTCAAAATCTGTGATATCACCTCAATAAACCGAGGGAGAAACCGAGTTTTTGCGAATATTCTTCGTCTCCGAAGTGGCGACGTGAAAAACTCGGTTCTTGTGCCCCGAAATATTGAGCAGATACAATCTGTGAAGATCCGCCCAATCAGCCCAATCCGCGGTCTATCCTATCCCACCCGCTGTTGCTTCGCCCAGCCCTGGGTGATCCGGTCCAGGATGATGGCCAGGATCACGATGGCCAGGCCGGCCTGCATGCCCCGCCCCACCTGACTTTTCGCCAACCCCGTCACCGCTTCCAACCCCAGCGCGCCGCCGCCCACCAGACCTGCGATCACCACCATGGCCAGCACCATCATCATGGTCTGGTTGACGCCCATCATGATGGAGGGCATGGCCAAGGGCAACTGCACCTTGAAGAGCATCTGCCGAGGCGTGGAGCCAAATGCCTCCGCCGCCTCGATGATCTCGGTCTCCACCCGGCGGATGCCCAGATTCGTCAGCCGGATGACCGGGGGGATGGCGTAGAGGACCGACGCCATGATGCCCGGCACCCGCCCCACATTGAAGAGCATGATCACCGGCACCAGGTAGACGAAGGTGGGGATGGTCTGCAGAAAGTCCAGTACAGGCCGCAGCAGGGCCTCGAAGCGGTCGCTGCGCGCGGCCAGGACGCCCAGGGGGATGCCGATGAGCACGGAGATGAAGACGGCCACCAGCACCTGGCTCAGGGTGTCCATGCTCATCTCCCACAGCCCCATGAGACCGAGGAAGAAGAGGCTGGCCGCGGTGAAGAGGGCCAGCTTCCAGCCGGAGGTCAGATAGGCCAGCAGCGCGAAGCCGGCGATGACCACGGGCCAGGGCAGCCAGTCGGTAAGTAGGCCGCGCAGGGGGTTGAGCAGCCAGATGGTGATGAAATCGCTGAAAGGTCCGGTGCCGATGGGCAGGTCGCCGATCTGGTAGAGATTGTCTCGCATCCAGCGCACACTGGCGTCCACCGGCTTGGCGATGGAGAACTGGAGCATGGCCGGGAAGTCGCTCATGTCCACCAGCGTGCGGTGCGCGACCCAGACCAGCCCCAGGGTTACGGCCGCGCCCACCCAGTAGATCACGTTGTTGCGCCGGCGCACGGCCATCTCTTCACCGGTCAAGGGCTTCAGGTTGCGCAGGCTGGCCTCGCTCTCCCGGCTGAAGCCCACGGAAATGCGGTCGAAGACGATGGCGATCAGCACGATGGCGATGCCGGCTTGGAGGGCCTGGCCCACATGCTGGCGGCGCAGCGCTTCGTAGACCACCAGCCCCAGCCCCGGCGCGCCGATGAGCGCAGCGATGACCACGATACCCAGGGCCATCATGATGGTCTGGTTGACGCCCACCAGGATCGCGGGCATGGCCAGGGGCAGTTGCACCTTGATCAGCTTCTGCCATTCAGTGGAGCCGTAGGCGTCCGCGGCCTCGGTGATATCCGCCGGCACCTGGCGAATGCCCATGTCGGTCAGACGGATGGCCGGCGGCAGCGCGTAGATCACCGTGGCCACCACGCTGGGCACCCGGGCGATGCCAAAGAGCAGCACCACCGGGATCAGGTAGACGAACGCGGGCAGGGTCTGCATGGCGTCCAGAAAGGGGCGCAGGATGGCTTGCAGCCGGTCGCTGCGCGCGCTGAGGATGCCGATGGGGATGCCGAACGCCAGCGCGATGACCACCGAGACGGCCATCAGCGCGATGGTCTGCATGCTCTCATCCCAGAGATCGAAGACGCCCATGAGCAGCAGGCCGACCGTGGCCAGGTAGGCGACCTTGCGGCCAGAGAGCTTGAAGGCGATGAAGAAAATGGCCAGGATCACCGCCGGCCAGGGCGCGGCGATCAGCGCGCCTTCCACGCCTCGCAGCAGGCTGTCGATGAAATCGCTGATGGGGTCGAAAAAGTAGCGGAAGACCGGGTGGGTGTTGCGATTGCCGATGACCCACGACTGGGCTTCGTCGATGGCGTCGTCGAGATGGATGTTCCAAGCTTCGGGGAAGGGGCCGATGGCGTTGCGCGCGGCGATGGCGATGACGATGAAGAGGATCGCGGCCGCGATGAGGATATAGAGGGTGCGCCGGGCTTTCCCGCCGCCCGGGGATGTCTCTCGGCTGGTGGATGGCTCGGCTGCGGGGTTCATGTTGCTCATTGCGTCACCTCTGGCCATTGGACTGAAGCGCGGCCAGCACATCCCGCCGGTGGATCACGCCCACCAGCTCGCCCTGCTCGTCGACCACGGGAACGGCCTCCTCCCGGTCGATGACCAGGGCGAGCAACTGTTCCAGCGGTGTGGTGACCGGCGCCGGCTCGCCCTGGCCCGTGAACCCAGGGGCGGCGGGCTGCATGATGGCCCTGGCCGTCAACACCTTGCCCCGGGGCGCATCTTGGGTGAACTCGCGCACATACTCATCGGCCGGGTTCATCACCACCTCTTCGGGCGTGCCCACCTGGACCAGGCTGCCGCCCTTCATGATGGCGATGCGGTCGCCCAGTTTGATGGCCTCGGCGAAGTCATGGGTGATGAAGATCAGGGTCTTGTGCATCTGGTTCTGGAGGCTGATCAACTCGTCCTGCATCTCCCGGCGGATCAGCGGGTCCAACGCGCTGAAGGGTTCATCGAAGAGTAGAATTTCGGGGTCCACGGCCAGGGCCCGGGCCAGCCCCACCCGCTGCTGCATGCCGCCGCTCAACTGGCCGGGGTAGTGGTTCTCCCAGCCGCCCAGGTTGACCAGCTCCAGCACTTCCCGGGCGCGGGCGTGACGCTCCTTCTTGCCCACGCCCTGGACTTCCAGGCCATAGGCCACGTTATCGATGAGCTTGCGGTGGGGGAAGAGGCCAAAGTGTTGGAAGACCATGCTCATCTTGTGGCGGCGCACTTCCCGCAGGGCCTTGGCGTCCAGGTGGGCGATGTCCTGCCCGTCAATGAGCACCTGGCCTCGGGTGGGGTCGATCAGTCGCGGCAGGCAACGGAGCAGGGTCGATTTGCCGCTCCCCGACAGGCCCATGACCACGAACGTCTCGCCTTCCATGACCGAGAACGATACATCGCGCACCGCGACCACGTGGCCAGTCTCTGCCAGCACCTCGGCCTTGGTCTGGCCCTCCTTGAGCAGATCGATGGTCCTGTTTGGCTGGGGTCCGAAGACCTTCCACAGCCCGCGACAGACGACTTTTTCCGCCGGTTTGGGTTGTTCCATTTCGATGACTCCTTGAGGTGGTTTGCGAGAGGTTGCACGCCGGCCATACTTTAACCGAGACGGGACGGAAGCGCAAACGCGTTTTCACCGTCCTCTCACTTCCGACATACCCTGTGGCTATCCATTTAGGCGCTTCACGGAAATGAACGTCGCCGGCACGGACCACGAATTTCGACATCGACCAGAGGACGCCTGGTCCGTGCCGGGGACGTTACGGATATTCATTGCCATATCCGTCACTTTTGCGTTGGCGATTATCGATGTCATAATAGACAGCCTGAGCGCTGCTCAGCGATAACCGTTACTGTATTGACATAATTTATCGGGAGATTCTAAATCATGACTCTTCGTCCCAAGCCGCCACAACATCTTTTTATCCCAGGCCCCACCGACGTGCGCCCGGAGGTGCTGGAGGCCCAGACCGCGCCCATGATCGGCCACCGGACGGCCGAGTTCGAGGCCCTCTTCGCCAAATGCGAGGAGCAGTTGCAGTCCCTCTTTTTCACCGATAGCCGGGTCTACATCCTGGCCTCGTCCGGCTCCGGCCTGCAGGAGGCGGCCATCCGCAACGCGGTCGGCGGGCGGGTGATCAACTTCATCGCCGGTGCGTTCGGCAAGCGCTGGCATCAGGTCTCGGCCGGCTGCGGCAAAGAGGCCATCCCTGTGAACATCGAATGGAACACCGCGGTCAAGCCGGAACAGGTGGCGGCCGCGCTGGAAGAAGCGCTGAAAGACGGTCCCGTGGACGCGATCACGGTGGTCCACAACGAGACCAGCACCGGCGTCACCAGCCCCGTGGGCGAGATCGCCGAGACCGTGCGCGCCATCAGCCCGGAGACCCTGGTGCTGGTGGATGCGGTCTCCTCCTTCAGCGGCGTCAAAATTCCGGTCGACGAGTGGGGGCTGGACCTCTGCCTGACCGCATCCCAGAAGGCCCTGGCCGTGCCGCCTGGGCTGGCCTTCTGTGCAGTCAGCGACCGGCTGCTGGCGCGGGCCGAATCCGTAGAGGGCCGGGGCTGGTACTTCGACTTCCTGAACCTGGAGAAGTATCTGCAACGCAGCACCACGCCGGCTACGCCCGCGCTCTCGCTCATACGTGCGCTCAGCGTCCAGCTTGACATCATCTTCGAAGAGGGGCCAGAGAACCGCTTCGCCCGCCATCAGCGCCTGGCCGAGCGCACCCGCCAGTGGGCCACGGACAACGGCTTCGCACTCATGGCCGAGGAAGGCTACCGCTCGCCCACCGTGACCCACGTGGCCAACAGCCGTAACATCGATATCCTCGCGCTCAACGCCTTCCTGGGCGAGCGGGGCATGACCATCTCCAACGGCTATGGTGAATTCAAGGGTAAGTCCATGCGCATCGCGCACATGGGCGAGGTCAATGACGAGGACATGGAGCGGTTGTTTGCGGCCATGGAGGCGTATTTGGCGTGAAACGTAAGGCGTAAGACGTAAGATCGCCGCGCAGGAGGGTTGCAAGTGGCAAGTTGCAGCGATCACATTCACGTTTTACGCTTTACGCCTCACGTTTCACGGAGCTTACGACCATGCAACAACGACCGTTCGGCGAGACAAAATTGACTGTCACGCCCATTGGGCTGGGGCTGGCTGCGCTGGGGCGTCCGGGGTATATCACCCTGGGCCATGGCGATTCACTGGCGCATGACTACGAGGTGGCGTCCATGGAGCGGCGCGCGCATACAGTGCTGGATGCGGCCTGGGCCGCGGGCATTCGCTATTTCGACGCCGCGCGCTCCTATGGCCGGGCCGAGGCGTTCCTCGGCTCCTGGCTGCAAAGCCGCGAAATTGACCCGGCCGCGGTGACCGTCGGTTCGAAATGGGGCTACACCTACACCGCGGGTTGGCGGGTGCAGGCCGAGAAGCATGAGGTCAAGGAGCATTCGCTGGCTGTACTCCGGCGGCAATGGGCTGAGAGCCGCGCCCTGCTGGGCGATTATCTGGATCTCTACCAGATCCATTCAGCCACCTTCGAGAGCGGTGTGCTAGAAAACGGGGAGGTCCTGGCCGAACTGGCCCGGCTCAAGCAGGCGGGCGTGGCCGTCGGCCTCTCCCTCAGCGGCCCTGGCCAGGCTGACGTCCTGCGCGCGGCCATGGCGGTGACGGTGGATGGCGTGCGTCTTTTCGATGGCGTGCAGGCCACCTGGAATCTGCTCGAACCCTCGGCCGGGCCGGCGTTGGCTGACGCCGCGGCCGCAGGCATGGGCGTCATCGTCAAAGAAGCCCTGGCCAATGGCCGCCTCACACCCGCCAACGAGGACCCGGCCTTCGCTCCCCGTCTGGCCATCCTGCAAGCCCACGCCGGCCGCCTCCACACCACCGTCGACGCCCTGGCCCTGGCCGCGGTCCTGGCCCGGCCCTGGGTGAGTGTGGTTCTCAGCGGCGTCACCAGCCCCGCTCACCTGGCGTCCAACCTGGGCGCGCTCGCCGTCACCCTGGATGAGGAGGCCATCCACGACCTGGCCGCGCTTGCAGAGACCCCCGACCATTACTGGCAGACCCGCGCCGAGTTGGCCTGGAATTAGGCTGGATTGGTGGATGTTGTCACCCTGTCATCCCCTCACCCTCACCATTATCTCATGTAACCCAAACATGGTCACCGCGATCACTACCTGATACGGGCCGATGATCTCCAATCCCAGGCGCGCGGCCAGGACGCCGGCCAGACCGGGAATGATGGCGATGCCCAGGCTGGCCGCGCCCACCTGGTAGCCCACCGCGTGGATGGCGAAACGCCGCGCCATGCGTTTGTCCGTGGCTGAGGTCAGCAGGGGGAAGACGGGGGCCATGGCCAGGCCGAGCAACGCCAGCCCGCCGAAGCTTACCCAATTAATCGGGTTCCACCAGATGAGCGCGGTGCTGACAATGGCGACCGCCATCATGATCCGCACCACTAGGGTGGTGGGCCAGCGTCCGGCCAGCATGCCAAAGATTATGCGCCCGACCGTGAACGATCCCCAGTAGACGCCCACCCAGAGGCCCGCAGCCTTGAGATCGACGCCCCGCCCCTCGGTGAAAAGGGTGTATGACCACTGGCCGGCCGTCACCTCCAGCCCTGCATAGACGGAGAAGACCGCCACGCCCAGCCACACAATGGGTTGGCGAAGGGTCTCACGTACGCTGGCTACAGGACGGGCCGCATGTTCTGTTTTCAACCCTGCAGAAGGTGAGGCGGCCTCGTCTTCGTCCGGCGTGGAGGGCCGCAGCCGCCACTTCGACGACGTGGCGATGATGGCCAAGGTGATAGCCCCCTGGGCCAGGCCCACCAGCACATACCCCCAGCGCCAGGACGCGTTCTGGTTGAGGAGGGCCGTCATGAGCAGGGGACCCATGGTGGCGCCAACGCCGAAGCTGGCGTGCAGCCAGTTCATCAGCCGCTCGCTGTAGGTGATGGCGAAATGGGTGTTCATGCCGGCGTCGATCAGCCCGGAGCCGAAGCCGAAGATGATGCTGGCTGTCACCACCAGCCACCAGGAGGGCGCAAACGCGTAGCCCAGCAGTCCTGCGCTGCGCACCAGACAGCCCAGGATCAGGACCGCGGCGATGCCAAAGCGGTTCACCAGCCGGCCGCTGGAGAAGCTGGCCAGCATGAACGCACCCGACCCGCCCAGAATCAGCAGACCCAACGCCTCTAATGGTGCGCTGAAAGTGTTGCGCATGGACGGCCAGGCCACGCCCAGCATGCCTTCGGGCAGGCCCAGGAGGATGAAGACGCTGAACGCCAACAGGACGATCAGCGTGTCCATGCGTCGTTTAGAGGTGTGAAGGACGGTGGTCACGCGATCTCCACCCAGCGCTGTTCTTCGTCGGATCGCTGGGCCGCTGCCATGATCTCCTGGACGCGCAGACCGTCCGTCATGTCGGGCGCGGGCGCGCGGTCGTCCCAGATGGCGCGCAGGAAGCGATACTGGCATTCGGCGTGGGCGCGCACGAATCCGGTGGGTGCGGTCCAGTCCGGGGACTGCGCGCCGGGGTAGCGCTGGATGGTCTCGATGCGGGTGAAGCCCCGCTGTCCGCTGATGGGCCCGCCGGCAGCGTCCAGGCTATAGGCGTAGAGCCAGTTGGGATCGGCGAAGTTGTAGCGCAGCGCCCCCTTGGAGCCGTAGATCTCGACCCCCATGTCGTTGGTCGCGCCCGTGGCCACGCGGGAGGCCTCCATGGTCCCGAACGCGCCCGAGGCCATGCGCAGCTCCAGCAGGGCGAAGTCGTCCACATCCACCGGAACGAGCTGGCTGGATCCCGGCGCGACCGGCCGCTGGGGAATCAGGGTGCGGAGGGTGGCTCGCACCGCGGCCACATCCCCCAGGAGGTAGCGGAGCAGGTCCAGCGCGTGCGCGCCCAGGTCGAAGAGCGCGCCGCCGCCCGATGTCTCCATGCGTAGCTTCCAGGAGATGGGCTTGTTTGGATCGATATAGCTTGAGCGATGATAGCGACTCTGAAACGAAAAAACCTCGCCCACGTAGCCCTCGTCGAGCAGTTGTTTGGCGCGCAGCACCGCGGGCACGAAGCGGTTGTGGAAGGTGACCTGATGCTTGACGCCGGCCCGTTCCACCGCTTCCACCATACGCCGGGCCTCGGTGACGGTCAGGCCCAGGGGCTTCTCGCAGTAAATATGCTTGCCGGCCGCGGCCGCGTCCAGCACCGGCTGGAGATGGGCGGCGTTGGGCGTGCAAATGTCGACCACATCCACATCCTCCCGATCCAGCAGGGTGCGGTAGTCGTCGCTCCAGACGTCGCAGCCCAGTTCCCGGGCCGCGGCCTGGGCGCTCTCCGGGTGGGCGGTGGCCACGCCGACGATGCGAACGGCTTCGTGATCCAGGCCGTAGAGGAAGGGCAGGTTGCGGTAGCCCATGGCGTGAACCCGTCCGATGCTGCCGTAGCCGATGAAGGCGATGCCAAGCGGTTTCATGAGATTTTCATTCCTTTCGTCCATTCGTTACCATTCCAGACGCCCCTGCACCAGTTCCACCGGGAAGCGCTCTTCGTTGCGGGTGATTTTGGCCTGAATGGCCGAACTGATGTCAATGCCGGTGCTGTTGGCGAAGCTGAGACAGTAGATCAGTACATCAGCCAGCTCGTCGGCCACTTCGGCGCGAATCTCCGGGTCTTTGAGCATCTCGATGCTCTGCGCGGCCGTGCGCCACTGGAAGTGCTCCATGATCTCGGCGGCTTCGATGGCGATGCTCATGGCCAGGTGTTTGGGGGTGTGATATTGGTACCAGTCGCGCGCTTCCACGAAATTGTGGACCGCTTCGCGCAACTCGCCAACCGTGGTTTCGTCGTCCATGATTTTTTCACCTCATGTGCTTCATGGTCATCTGAATTGTTGTAGGTTGAAAGTAGTGTACACCAGATGAGTGGGAGGGCGGAAAATGGTCTGGACGCCCGTTCCGGGGTCTGTTATAATGACATCATGAACGACATACGCGCAGACTATGACTCTCCCTGGAAAGAGATCATTGAGCGCTACTTCCCCGAATTCATGGCATTCTTCTTTCC
This sequence comes from Chloroflexota bacterium, assembly GCA_024277175.1. Classification (GTDB taxonomy): domain Bacteria; phylum Chloroflexota; class Anaerolineae; order Caldilineales; family Caldilineaceae; genus JAJRVT01. Next base: position 9,708 of record JAJRVT010000130.1, read on the forward strand.
CCGCGCGGATGGCGAGATCGATTGGCGCGAGGGGTACGAGTTTTTGGACAAGGAGTTGCAGCAGGTCGTGCGCGAGGCGGAGATCGGCCCCCGCCGCGTGGACAAGCTGGCCAAGGTGACGCGGCTGGCGGACGGCGCGGAAGCGTGGGTGCTGGTGCACATCGAAGTGCAGGGGCAGTCGGAAGAGGGCTTCCCTGAGCGCATGTACACCTACAACTACCGCCTCTTCGACCGTTACAAGCGGCGCATCGCCAGCCTGGCCGTCCTGACGGACGCCAATCATGGCTGGCGACCGCACCGGTTCGCCTATGATCTCTTTGGCTGTCGAGTGTCGCTGGATTTTCCCGCGGTGAAACTGTTGGATTACGACGAGGATTGGGATGCGTTGGAGGCGGACGCCAATCCTTTCGCCATCGTGACCATGGCTCACCTCCAAACGCAGGCGACCCAACACAGGCCTGTGGAGCGATACGCTGCCAAGTTGAATCTGGCGAAGAGGCTGTACAAGCGAGGCTATGATCGTCGGGACATTTTGGAACTGTTTCGGTTCATCGACTGGGTGATGACCCTTCCCCCCGAATTGGAGGAGCAATTTATGACAGATGTCGTCGCATATGAAGAACGGGAACGCAAACCCTATGTCACCAGCGTTGAACGCATTGCGATCCGACGCGGTTTACAGCAGGGCATAGAACAGGGCATGCAACAAGCCTTATATGAAGCGTTATTGGATACGCTGGAGATCCGTTTTGGCCCGATTTCTGCTATCCTGAAGGCGCGCTTGAATGACATCTCCGATATCGACAGACTGAAGGCCTTGCACCATGATGCGTTGCTGGCCGAGTCGTTGGACGACTTCGAGCAGCACTTGGACGAATAGCGCGCCAGCCTGCCTCCTTTAGCGGGTCAATGTATAGCTGTCGATCTGTTCCCCGCTCCGATTGTAGAAGCTGAAGTTGATACAACTTTCGTCCGCGTCCACGCGCATGGCCCCGTAATCCTGGTTGTAGCGAACCGCGCTGCCCGGGATAGGATCATCGAAGGCATAGATCCGTTGCCGTCCTCCCAATCCATTGACAAAATAGACGATATCGTCGATGAGCAAGCGTTCATAGGTGTGGTCATGACCGGCCAAAACCGCGTCCGCGCCCCATTCCGCATAGGACCACTGGGTCTCAGTATCATTGCCATGCCTTTTCCCAGATGAATAGGGCGCATGGTGGAGGGTGACGATCTTCCAGGGTGCGGTGGAGGCTGCCATGCGTTCCTGTAGCCACCGGGCCTGGTCCGAGTCGGCCTTGCGTCCGTCAGGCTCTTTGGAATCACTGTCGATCACGAAGAGGTGAACAGGTCCCAGAACTACGTCATAGTAGCGTTCATTGCCGGGCAGGGTGAAGTAGTCCAGATGGGCCTGGATGGAACCGGTGCGCCAGTCATGGTTGCCCAGCGCAGGGAAAAAGCGATTTTCTGCTGCGCCTTCCCCGTATTCACCCTGGTAGTCGCCGATGTACTGATGAAAGTATTGACCGATGTTTTCGTCGATGGTTCGGGCCTCGCCGTCGGGGTAGTTGTTGTCTCCTACGGTCAGGATGTAATCCGGAGACCAACCGTTGACCAGCGTGGCCACATCGGCCTCTGGCTGGCCTGCCTCGCCAAAATCACCCACCACCGCCAGGCGGACCGTCCCTTCGCAGGTCAAGGGGGCGGGCGTCGCGTCGACTTCGAGTACATCGCGCTGGCCCAGGGGCGCGCATCCACCCAACACGATCAACATTACGATCGATAATATCCCGACAATCCAGAACAGAAGACGCCCAATCTGGCCCTGGCTGTCATTTTGCATGATTTTCTCTTCTCTTCTCTGTGTCATCCATGGATTGTACGTACCTGCTCAATAAACCGGGGAAGTCCGTCGCACTGACCGGGCGTATTGAGGAAATCCGGCCCGGTTTGGGTCAGTGCAACGCACTCCGCCCTGAAATATTGAGGTGATACGATTGTACCACTGATCGCGACGATTCGGGCTTTTATAGTCGGGCCAGGACATCAAGTTGATGGGTGATATAGATCAATTCCCCACGCTCGATCTGTCCATGCCGGGTCGCGACCCACTCTTCGAACGCCGGGCCGTCCAACTCCGGATGGCCTCGCAAGGCCCCGGCGACCGTGTGGATGATGAAGTGGAGAAAATAGGCCTCGTCCAGGGGATAGCGACCATCCCTCGCATGGACCACCCAGTCGGACGCGCCCGCGGCCAGGATTTCCGCACCGCTGGCTACAAGCTGGGCGAGGAGATGGCGACCGCTGTGGCTGTCCCCTGACGGCTGTCCCCGGATCAGGCGTTCGTCCATGGTTCGATGGTAGAGGCGCTCGATGGCGGCGTCCAGGTGTGGATCGATGGCCGGCTCGAACGCAGTGACGCCATCGAAATTGATGGTGGCGTAAAGCAGACCGCCTGGTTGCAGGGTCTGTAGCAGCGGTGGGAGCGCACTGGGCAAGTCCACCAGATCCAGGAAGGCGTGGGCGATGAGCAGATCATAGCGGGCCGCGGGCTCTGGTTGGGCCGCCAGTTCGAGCGCATCGCCTGTTTCCAGCGTTATCGAAAGCGCTGGCTCATCGTCTGGGCCTGCGATCTGGATAGCGTCTCGTCCTTTTTCTGTCAATGTAAAGCTGCGTTCAGCCGACCACGCGTGCAACCGGGCGCGCGCCGCCGCGATATTCTCCGCCTGCTCGTCGACCGCGTGATAGTCGGCGCGGGCCAGCAGACCCCGCTCCAGCACGCGCTCGATCATAGTTCCGATGCCGGCGCCG
>JAJRVT010000131.1 GCA_024277175.1 Chloroflexota bacterium
AGCGGGTCCGTCATCAGCGCGTGGACCGCGGCCTCCCGGTCCTGCTCCAGCACCGCGGTGGCGACCAGGTCGTGGAAGGCCATGTGCTGGGCGTCCAGGTTGGCCAGGTGGGTGGGCAGGGGACCGAAGTGGGTAGGCTGAATCCCCTTGCGATCCACCAGACAGGCCACCTCCACCACGCCGTCCTGGGGCAGGTTGTCGATGAGGCCGGTGTTGGACACGTTGCCGTAGATGACCGCGGGGACGTCCGTCACCATGGCCTCCATGATGTAGGAGGCGAACTCCGGCCCGCGCTCGAATTCGAACGCCTCCTTGCCGGAAAGATAGTCGCGGATCTCCTGGTCCGCCTGCGCGCGCTCCTGGGGCCAGAAGTTGGCATAGAATCCGCTCTCGCCCCGGTATTCGGAGCGCATGTACTTCTCGATCAGGTCCGGGCGCTTGCGGTAGTAGGGCGTGTACTCGGAGACGTGGCCGCTGGATTCGGTGGGGAACGCGCCCAGGTGCACCATCATGTCGAAGCGCACGGGGTCCTGCTCGTAGATCTCCGGGTGCTCGGCGATGCGCTGCCGCAGCAGGGGGTAGAGGTCCTCGCCGTCCCGCTCCAGCTTCACGAACCAGGCCAGGTGGTTGATGCCCGCGGACCGCCAGTCGATCTCGTCATAGGGGATGTCCAAATAGTCGGCCAACTGGTGGCTGGTGTGCTGGATGGAGTGACAGAGGCCGACGATGGGCAGCGTGGAGGCGCGCACACCGGTCAACACGGTTAGCGACATGGGGTTGGTGTAGTTCATGACCAAGGCGTCGGGGGCCAGTCGCTCCGTGTCGTGGAGGATGTCGATCCACGCCGGCAGGGTGCGCAGGGCCTTGAAAAGCCCGCCCGGCCCGATGGTGTCGCCGATGCACTGGTCCACGCCGTATTTCATGGGGATGTCATAGTCGTGACGCACGTTGGCCAGCCCCGCGACCTCGATGGTGTTGATCACATAGTCGCTGCCGGCCAGCACCTGGGTGCGATCGGTGGTCGCGACCACGTCCCAATCCTTGCTGCTGCGTTCGATCAGGAACTCGGCCATCCGGTGGGAAAGGTCCAGCCGTTCAGGGTCGATATCCACCAGCGCGAAGGTTCCGCTGGCCAGGGCCGGCGTGGCCAGGATATCGGTCATCAACTCGGTGGCGAAGACGGCGCTGCCCGCGCCGATGATGGTGATTTTCATGCGCGCTCCTTGAAAGCAAATTTGAAGATTGAAGATTAAAGATTGGTCATTGATAGTTGCTGGCGGCAATGTGGATTGGATGGTCAGGTTATTTTGCCCCCCAGCCCCCAACCTTGGGGGAGATATTATCCTGTCATCCTGCCCCCCAGCCCCCAACTTTGGGGGAGATGTCATCTTGCCCCCCAGCCCCCAACCTTGGGGGAGATGTCATCTTGTCACCTTGTCATCCTGCCCCCCCAGCCCCCAACTTTGGAGGAGATGTTATCTTGTCATACTGTCATCTTGCCCCCCCCAGCCCCCAACCTTGGGGGAGATGTCATCCTGTCATCTTCTCAGTCGCTCCGGACGGCCGGCAGAAAAGCCCGAAATCCTAAATCGTCGCCGACGGTCGGATCCCAGTAGTTGCCGGTCATCAACAGCAGGGTGAGCAGCGTCACCGAGTCCTCGTAGTAGTCCTCGCGGCGGCTGTAGACGCTGTCGTAGAGATCGTTGAGAAATGCCTGGTGCGCTGGCGTGGTCATGAGCGCTGCGCCGAAGGGGGCCGCGAAGAAGGTGGTGAAATAGTTGCTTCCCGGCAGCGGCGTCCCGTCCAGCCGGTAGCCGGCCTTGATTTTGGCCGGATCGCCGTCGCTGGCCGCCGCGATCCAGTTCGCCATCTTCCGGGCCTGGGCCAGGGAGGTCGGATCGCCGTTGACCAGCGCGTCCGTGGCCATACGCCAGGGATCGCGGCCGGCGTTGTAATAGTAATCGCCGTCGTTGGGACCCTCCAGATGGTTGGCCGGGGCCGGGCGCAGGGTGTGATCGCTGGCCGAGGTGGGGACCATGAAGTCGGGCAGCAGGCCGGTGGTAGGGCTGTACGTTGCCTGCATGTAGTCGATGGCCGACTGGGTGGCGTCCAGAACCTGGGTCCAGGCCGGGTTCCGGGTGAAGCGGCCATAGGCCCGAAAATGGGCGGGCATGAAGTCAGAGGAGCGGGGCGAATACTGGCCGTACTTGAGGTCGTCCGGGTCCACCCAGTCGCCCAGCTCCGGCAGGTGGCTTTGGGGGCCGGTGGTGGATTCGCGGATGGCGGCCATGAGTTGCGTCGCCGCGGCCGCGTAGTCGATGTCGCCGTCGTTCCCCCACTGGGCGGTGGCCAGCAGCAGTCCGTAGGCCATATCGGCGTCGCCGTCGAACGCGCTGTCCGCGCCGTTGGCGGGGTTTTCCGGGACCTCCCAGGCCATGAGGCGGCCGTCGATGCTGCTGGGGTGGGCGCGGGTGAAACGCCAGAGGCCGTCGAAGATGGTGCGCGCGTCGGCGTCATACCCGGCCATGAGCGCCACGATGATCATGCCATAGCCCTGGCCTTCGGAGACCGTGCGTCCGGGGTCGCTGGAGCCGAAAGAGACGCGATAGAGGGGCCGGCCCTGGCCATCCGTCCCCGCGGCCTTGAGATAGCTGGCCTTCCAGTGATCATAGGCCGCGCGCACGTCGTCATCCTGCTGGGCCTGGCTGCGGCGGTTGGGGCGGATGGTCCCGGCGGCGTAGGTCACGTGCTGAGGGAAGGGGCGTATGGCTTCATCCCCGGCCGGCATACTCGCGAATTCCAGCGCGCCCAGGTCGATCCGTCCGTTTTGCAGGCGCGGCCCGCCGTCGAAATCTACATCACCGCTATCGGCCAGGGTCTCGCCCTGATCGATGGCCGGCGACCCGGCGAGCAGGTGAAAGTCGCCCCCGGCCGCGTCGGCGAAACGGGGATCGTCGAAGAACGAGTGGGCGTCGTTGCCTGTCCCCGCCTGGTACGCGGCCAGCCCCTGGTAGGAGACGTTCCGCCATTGCCACTCGCTGCCGTCCACGCCCGCGGGCGCGAAATAGAGGTTGTCGTCCACCCAATTGTCGCTGTTTTCGATGTAGGCGTTGGTCATGAAGAGGCTCTGCTCGTTGGCCACGAAGATGTTGTTGGCGATCAGATTGTCGCGGGTGTCGAACTGGATGTAGAGCTCGCCGTTGCCGTCCTGCTTGACGTCGTTCTGGAAGAAGGTGTTGTTGACGATGGTGCAGTTTTGGGTGCTGCCCCGCTGCGCGTCATAGCCGCCCATGGCCAGACCGGCGATATGGTTGCCATAGATGAGGTTGTTGCGCACGATCACGTCGCTGGTGGCGCGCCCCTTGTGCTCGGACGCGATCTCGATGCCGAAGTTGGACTGATAGACCCGGTTGCGCTCGATGACGATCCACGCGCCGCCGTCCACGTAGATGGCGGCCGCGCTCTGTTCGCCGCCATAGGCCGGGTTGGCCACGGTGTCGATGTTGTAGACTTCGTTCTCGCTGACCACGCCGTCTCGCGCCTGATCATAGGCCGGGTCCGGGGCCGTCTCCTCGAAGCCGATGATGTCGATGCCGATGTTGTCGTTGTCGTGGACCTGATTTTGAGTGACGGTGAAGGTGTGGACGTTGCCGTTGAGGACCAGCGCCTCGCTATTGCCCAGTTTCAGATCGTGCAGTTCATTGCCGCGGATGAGCAGATCGTGGATGGCGGCCGGCGCTTCCGTGCCGTAGACCGCGATACCGTGGGCGTTGCCTTCCGCGCCGCCGTTGTTCTCGATGTGATGGACGCGGTTGTCCAGCAGTTGGATATGGTGGGCGTCGCCGCTGACGTAGATGCCCATGGGGACCCGGTCGGGGTCGTCCGTGACGTAGTTGCGCAGCTCGACCCCCTGGATGACGACATAGCTCTGGCCGTCGATAGTTATGAGCGCGCCGCCGTCGGCTGGGACTGTGAGGGTTCCGCCGTCGATCACCGCGGTCTCGCCCGGATAGCTACTGAAGGTGACATAGCCGCCCGCTTCGGAGCCGGAGACCGCGATGGTGACGGCCTCCGCGTAGACGCCTCCCCGCACCAGCACCGTGTCGCCCGGCCCCACGCTCTCGGCCGCGTGCTGGATGGTGCGCCAGGGCTGAGCTTCTGTGCCCGGGTTGGCGTCATCGCCGTCGGTGGCGACATAGAATTCGCCGCCGGTCTGCGTCCGGGGTGGGGGAGGCGCGGGCGTCGGCGCGGCCTCGCTCGCGTGGCAGCCGGCCATGGTCAGCATCCAGATCAGAACCAGGAACGTTGATTTACCAATGAGAAAAACGAATTTGATGGTCATAGTGTTTATGTTGTGTTCATTTGCCGGACAACCGTAGATTCTCTCTTTGATGTCAAGTCCCTAATTGACGAAATGTGAGAGCAAACGGATAAAGAACAAAGGTTTAGATTACATAACGCATAGGTCATCAGGCAGGCATCGCCAACGCCGGGTCAAAGGGACGATCAGAGCG
>JAJRVT010000132.1 GCA_024277175.1 Chloroflexota bacterium
CGTGAAGCCATCTGGTTATACAACTATGAACGACCTCATCTTTCGCTCGATTATCGTAAACCCGCTGAAGTCCATTTTCAAGCGGTTGGCTGATGTAACCTAGTCACGTATTGGTGTCAACATATTTCAGGACTTGACAGAGAAAAAACAAGTAACGGGGAACAGTGAACGGAAAACGGTTAACGGTCGGGATGGCGGGCCGTTATGCGTTGATTGTTGACTGTTAGCCGTTGAATGTTCGGGGTGGGGAGTGTTGGTCCTTCGTCGTCCGTCATTCGTCTTCTACAGCCATGAACAAACTCCTATTCGCCTTCATCCTACTACTCCTCCTCCCATCCTCCGCCGCGGCCCAGTCGCCGGATCTCCCCGCCAAGGGCGACGTGATCGCGGTCATGGAGCGGGTCAACCGCCACTGGCTGGACCAACATCCGGATCCCATGCACGCTCCGGAATGGGACAACGGTTGGGCCAGGGCGGCCTACTTCACAGGCGACATGGTCCACTACGCGCTGACCGGCGACCTCTACTACCTCGCCTCTGCCCAGGCCTGGGCAGAGGGGCATGGCTGGGCCTTGCAGGGCGGCTGCGCCACCGCCAACGCCGACAACCAGGCCGCGGGCCAGACCTACATCGCCCTCTATAAACTGGACGCCCAGCCCGACCCGACCAAACTGGAGTGCCTTATCGCCAGCGTGACCGGCAGCCACACGGACGACTGGTGGTGGATCGACGCCCTCTATATGGCCATGCCCCTCTATGCCGAACTGGGCGCGCTTTTTCCCGATGACAGCTTTGATTACCACGAAGCCATGTACGCGCGCTACGATCAGACGCGCACGGTCCGGGGGCTCTATGACGCCGACGTCGGGCTCTGGTATCGGGACGAGCGCTACCTCTACCCGGGCGCGCAGACGCCCAACGGCCAGAAAATTTTCTGGTCCCGGGGCAATGGCTGGGTCTTCGCTGCCCTCGCCCGGGTGCTGGACACCCTGCCCGCGGACGATCCCCACCGGGCCGAATACCTGGACGTCTTCCGCACCATGGCCGCGGCCCTGAAGGCGGCCCAGCGGGAGGATGGCTTCTGGAACGTCAGCCTGGCCGATCCCCTGGACTATCCCGGGCCGGAGAGCAGCGGAACCGCGTTCTTCACCTATGGCCTGGCTTGGGGCGTCAACCAGGGCGTGCTGGCGCGGGCCGACTACCAGGAGACCATCGTCCGGGCCTGGCGCGCGCTGGTGGAGACGGCCGTGCATCCGGACGGAACGCTGGGCTATGTCCAGGGCGTGGGCGAAGCGCCGGCCAGTTCCCAGCCGGTGACCTACGAGAGCACGGCTGACTTCGGCGTGGGCGCGTTCCTGCTGGCCGGCGGCCAGGTCTACCAACTGGCGTCGGGTCCCGCGCCCGTCCCGCCGGAGAACGCGCTCCTGGACAAGCCCGCCCGCTGCTCCAGCGAACCCCAGCCGGAGAATGCCTGCGCTCGCGCGTTCGACGGGCGTCTGGACGCGCGCTGGTCCGCGGCCTCCTTTCCTCAGTCCCTGGAGGTGGATCTGGGCGGACGCTACGTTATCGACCGGGTGCGACTCTACCCTTATGAAAGCCGGGCCTATCAGTATGTGGTGGAGGTGCGGGTCAGCCCCCAGGCTCCCTACGCCCGGGTGGTGGATCGATCGGCTAATGGGGAGGCCGGGCCGGTTTTCGAGGATGACGGGCTGGGCGTGCGCGCCAGCGCGGTCCGGGTCACGGTGACCGGCGCGTCGGGCTATGAGGGCGAGTGGGTGAGTCTACGGGAGTTGGAGGCGTTTGGGCGGGCGATCCCGGCGGACGGGTATTACCAGTATCTGCCGATTGGGTTTTCAACAGGTAGTGGGGGATAGCATTCCGGGATTCGGCCACAAGAAACCTCGCAACAGGAAAAGGCCTGGCCGAATCCCGGAATGCGGTTCTCACCAAATATCTGGGACGCGCCTTAATCGGGAAAAATTGCTGAAATGGAACAATTGTGCTATATTATTGACGGACAATGAACGCTCACTGAGGGTGAGCGGTAAGCGTAAAAAGTGGTGAAGCGATGGCGGAGAAAGTCAGGCGAATTGCAAAGGTGGTTCACAAGGTCGGCTTGTACGAACAACCGACAGACTTCGCCTATTGGCAGAGCCAGCCGGTGACCGCTCGGTTGGCTGCATTGGAAGCAATACGACGGGAATATCATGGCTGGTCAGATGATGTTCGACCCAGACTACAAAGAGTTTGTACAATTATTAAACGCCAATGACGTGCACTATCTTGTCGTTGGCGGGTACGCCGTGGCCGCCCACGGGCATCCCCGATATACCAAGGATCTCGATATTTGGATCTGGCTCGATCGTCAAAATGCCGAGAGATTGATCCGCACGTTGCATGAATTCGGCTTTGGCTCGCTGGGTTTGACCCCGTCTGACTTTTTGGAACCGGATCAGATCATTCAACTCGGCTACCCCCCTAATCGGATTGACTTGCTCACCATCATCCCCGGCGTTACCTTCAATGCGTGTTATTCGCAGCGTGAGGTGATTGACATTGATGGCATTCCCGTCAACTTTATCGACCTGGAAAACCTGAAGAAAAACAAACGCGCATCCGGACGAGCGCAGGACTTGGCCGACCTGGAAAATTTGGATTAACCGCGATCCTCCGTCGCGCGCACCGTTAATCGTTTTCCGTTCACTGTTCTCCGTTGATTGTTTTTCTCCTGACCCGTCCTGTATATAATTGACACCATAGTGACCATTCAGGACGGAGGAGACCATGAACAACCGCCCCTTTAAAGAAGCAGTTAAAGAACCGGTCAAGCGATATAGCCAGGCATTTAAGCAGCAGGTTGTTCGCGAG
>JAJRVT010000133.1 GCA_024277175.1 Chloroflexota bacterium
AAGGCAGGAGCAGATAAAATTCTTGTGCGTCTCCCGTCAGGATCCCGCCTTACCTTGTGGTGGACCGAATATACTTTACCGCACGAAAGGCGGTTTGATCAATGACCGTCTACAAAACCCATAATACCAGAACGCCTACAGGTGTTTTATGGGATCGACAGCGACAGGTCGGTGGCGTCGAAGCGGGCGCGGGCGGCCTCTTTATCCAGGCGTCGGACGGCTTCATCGTAAAGATCCTGGGCCCGCTCTGGGCTTTCGCCAATGCTGAGAACGCCCAGCCTGCCGAACTCCGATAGCGCGCCCAGGAGAGGAAAGACGAACGCTTATACGCCCGCAGCCGCGAAGGCCGCGCCCACGATCTCCTGGGCTTCAGCCTGAATTTGATGCAGATGGTCCGCGCCTTTGAAGCTTTCGGCGTAGATCTTGTAGATATCCTCCGTGCCCGAGGGGCGGGCCGCAAACCAGCCGTTCTCGGTCACTACTTTCAGGCCGCCGATGGGGGCGTCATTGCCCGGCGCTCTGGTCAGCTTGGCCAGGATCGGCTCGCCGGCCAGGGTCTCGGCCGTGATCGTGTCGGGCGACAACTGCCTGAGTACGGCCTTCTGCTCGCGGCTGGCCGGCGCATCCAGCCGCTCGTAAATGGGACTGCCGAACTCCGCCTCCAGATCCCGATAATGCTCGCCCGGATCGCGACCGGTGTGCGCCGTGATCTCCGCGGCCAGCAGATCGAGGATAATGCCGTCCTTGTCGGTGGTCCAGACCTGGCCGTTCAGGCGCAGGAAGGACGCGCCCGCGCTCTCCTCGCCGCCAAAACCGTAGTCGCCGCTGATCAGACCGTCCACGAACCACTTAAAGCCCACAGGCACCTCGGCCAGCCGGCGGCCCAATCGCGCCGCCACCCGGTCGATCATGGAGCTGGAGACCAGGGTCTTGCCCACGGCCGCGGCCGCAGGCCAGCCTGGTCGGTGCTGGAAGAGATAGTCGATGGCCACGGCCAGATAGTGGTTGGGGTTCATCAGCCCCGCGCTGGGGGTCACGATGCCGTGGCGATCGGTGTCCGGGTCATTGCCAAAGGCGACGTCGAAGTCATCTTTGAGCCTGATCAGGCCAGCCATAGCGTAAGGTGACGAGCAGTCCATGCGGATCTTGCCGTCCTTGTCCACAGTCATGAAGCCAAAGGTCGGGTCCACCACCGGGTTGACCACGGTGATGTCCAGGCCATAGGCGTCGACGATGGGCTCCCAGTAATGGACGCCGGCCCCGCCCATGGGGTCCACGCCCAGATGCAGCCCGGCCGAGCGGATGGCCTCCATGTCCACCACCGCGCCCAGGTCGCTGACGTAGGGCGTGATGTAGTCATATTCGTGGGTGGTCGCCGCGGCCGTGGCCTGGTGCAAGGGCATGCGTTTGATCTCTTTCAGCCCATCGGCCAACAGTTCATTGGCCCGGTCCTGGATGATGCGGGTGACGTCGGTGTCAGCCGGGCCGCCGTTGGGCGGGTTGTACTTGAAGCCGCCATCCCCCGGCGGGTTATGGGATGGCGTGATGACCACGCCATCGGCCCGAGGCCCATCATCGGCCCGGTTGTAGCCCAGGATGGCGTGGGAGATGACGGGCGTGGGCGTATACTCCAGACCGGCGGCGATGAACAATTCCACACCGTTGGCCGCGAAGACTTCCACCGCGGTGGCGTGGGCGGGCTCGGAGAGCGCGTGGGTGTCCATGCCCATAAAAAGCGGACCGCTGTAGCCCATGGTGCGCCGATAGTCACAGATGGATTGGGCCACGGCCAGGATGTGATCTTCGTTGAAGCGGACGTCGAAAGAACTGCCCCGGTGCCCAGAGGTGCCAAAAGCGACCTGCTGGCTCAACTCGCTGACATCGGGCTGATAACTGTAGTAGGCGGTGATCAAACGCGGAATATTGACCAACATCTCGTGGGGGGCCGGCTGTCCGGCCAGTGGGTGCAACGCCATGAAAACCTCCCGGTCATGGGTGAATGGGGCAATGGTGGATACGCGCTCATTATGAAAGGAGAGGCGTTTGCTGTCAACAAAGCGGTATCGCATATTTTGATCGTCATTTTGGCGCTTGGTGAAGAACGTGTATCATGCCCGGTAGCGACCGCTCGCCATTGATTTCAGGAAACGCCATGCAACTACCCGTCCTCATCATCTTCAGCGCCGCCGTCATCCCTACGCTGATCTACGTCCTGATCTTTTACTGGGCGGATCGTTATGAGCGCGAGCCCACCTGGCTGCTGATCGTGGCCTTCGGCTGGGGTGCGGGACCTGCAATCCTGGCGAGCCTGGCCGGAGAGGTGCTGTTGCAGGGGCCGCTGCTGGCCGCGCCGGACGTGGCTGATCTGGGCCTGATGGGCGCTGCACTGGTCGCACCCGTCATCGAAGAGGTGGTCAAATGGCTGGCCCTGCTGGCCATCTTCTATTTCAAGCGCCACGAATTCGACGGTCCCCTGGATGGCCTGATCTACGGCGCGCTGGTCGGCTTCGGCTTCGCCATGACCGAAAATATCTTCTACTTCATGGGCGCGTACGGGGACGGGGGCTACGCCGGGTTGGCCAGCCTCATCTTCGTGCGCAGCCTGCTCTTCGGGATGAATCACGCCTTCTACACCGCATTCTCGGGCATCGGGCTTGGCCTGGCGCGCGACGCCAACCGGCGCTCCACGGGCGCGCTCTGGGCTGGGACCGGGCTGCTGGCGGCTATCGGCGCCCACGCCCTCCACAACCTGGCCGCCACCCTGAGCCAGATCAACCTGGGCGCGCTCCTCATCAGCCTGATGCTGGCGGCCGCGAACCTGGGTCTCATCATCATCGTCGTCATGCTCTCCTGGCGGCAGGAGCAGGCCGTGATCCGCACCCAGTTGGCCGATGAGGTCGGCTCCACCCTGAGCGCGGCCGAATATGCGGCCCTGCCCCGCAGTTGGCGCAATCCGCTGCGACCGGGCCGCGCCGCCAGCCGTTCGGCCCAGCGCACCCAGCTTTGCGTGGAGCTGGCTCTTTGTAAGGATCGGCTGCAAAGGCGGGGACCCGCCCGCGAACCCGGGCTGCCGGAACGGATCGCGGCGCTGCGGGAAGAGTTGGAGGGATGGCAAGGTGACAGGGTGACAGGGTGACGGATGCGCAGAAAGTTGGCCCACCACTGGCCGGGGAGTTCGGAACTCCCCGGCAGATGCGATGAGAATTCAGGCATGGTTCAGTAAGCGAAAAGAGCACGTTAACAATTGAATGAGGAAGGAAAGCAGCACTTCGTGTAAGATTTCGGTGAGTAAACAAAAAGCCGAGGATCTACAAGGAGGCTGCTTTCCCATGACAGTATACCCAAATAATGAGCCAACG
>JAJRVT010000134.1 GCA_024277175.1 Chloroflexota bacterium
AGACTTTCTGTGCCATTCGCAGTTACATCTCCACCGTCCGCAAACAAGGGGGTAATGTCATTACTGCTCTCTATAATGCTTTGATCGGTCAGCCCTTTATCCCTCTACCTGTTTTGTGACCTAGCCTGAATAGTTACGACGATTTTTGCAAAAAGGTACTTGACATTTTAATAGTAAGCTATTAGCTGCAAGCCTGGGGCGATTCACCTGTCAAGCAGACGCATGGCATTCCAGTAGAAAATATCCTCGATCTGGCTCTCGCTCAGTTTGAGCCGCCAGCACGCCAGCCGCAACGCGCGCAACGACTCCAGCCCGATGAGAACCGGCTGCAACGTTGTGTGCTTCTCGTCCAGGTCCATCTCATCCTCATAGAACCAGTGAAACGAGTCGCCCATGGCCACGCAGCGGCCGCGCAGATGGCTGACGGGGAAGTCCGTGCCGTAGAGCAGGCGCTCATGCCCCATGACCTCGACGATGGCCTCGAAGGCCCCGGCTTCGGTCACCGCGGAGGTGTCGAACCAGACGTTGTCCAGCCCCGCCAGGCTGCGGATGCCCTGGATGGTGTGCCAGGGGTTGAAGCCGCGCGCGGCGTGGGCCAGGATCAGGCGCATGTTGGGATACCGTTCGCAGTAGCGGCGGATGGTGGCCTGGTTGACCGGGTCCGCCAGGGCCCGGTCGCGCACCATGTGCAGGGTGATGGTCAGCCCTTCCTCATGCGCCACCTGCACCTGTTCCTCGGGCAGATAGGCTTCGATGGGGGCCTGAAAGGTTGGTCCGTCCACTTTGGCCATGGTGTGGTAGCACTTGAGGCCGACCATACGCTCTGGACTGACGCCGGCGCGGATGGTCCCCGGGTCGTCTTCGGGCGCGACGACCAGTTGGCCGTAACACCGCTGGCGAAACGCGTCCTCCTCCGCTGGTGCGCCCACCTCCCCGCGCACGAAGTCGTTGTTGGCGAACCGGTCATCGCCAAAGAGCAGCCCAAAGAAGAGGCCGCCCAGCGTACGGTTCCCGGGATGAATCCACTCCATGTACTGGCGATATTCATCCAGCCCAAGCCGCTCCGGCATATAAGAGAATTCGGGCGGCGGCTCGTTCTGGTCGAAATGTTCGTGCGCAAAGAGATGCGCGTGGGCGTCGAAAATACGTTCGGGCAGAAAATCGGCCAGATAGCGCTCGATGAACGCCCGGTCCGCCTCGTTTTGTCGCCAGGTGGCCATGGTCATTGACTCCAGGCTGTGGTCAGCAGGCGCAGCCAGTTGCCGTGCATGATATTCGTGACGTCGTCCTCGCCATAGCCGCGGGCGCGCAGCAGGCCCGGCATACGTTGCAGATCGGCGATGGTGTCCAGGTCGCTGGGCGACTGTTCCCGACCGAAGCCGCCGTCCAGGTCAGTGCCGATAGCGACATGGCGGCTGTCGCCGGCCAGTTGGCAGATGTGATCGATATGGTCGATCACGGTTTCCAGGGTCACGTTGCGGTTGCCGTGATCCAGCCCCGACCAGTCCGGTTTCAGCATCCACACATCGAAGGCGGCGCCGATGACGCCGTCGCGCTCGATGATGGCTTGGATCTGGTCGTCGCTGAACTGGCGTTGGTGGGGAACCAGGGCGCGGCAGTTGTTGTGGCTGGCCAGCACTGGCCCGTGGTAGAGGTCCAGCGCCTCCCAGAATGCCTGATCCGAAAAATGAGTCAGGTCCAGCAACACCCCCAACCGCATCATCTCGGCCAGTAAGGGAGGGCCCAGGTCGGTCAGCCCCAGTTCGGTGCCGGTGCCGCCTGCGTAGCGTCCCGGCCCATAGTGGGTGGGACCCAGCAGGCGTAGCCCCAGATTCCACCACGCTTCCAGTTGGTCCGGCTCCAGAATGGGGTCCGCGCCTTCCATGCTGATGACGAAGCCGAGGGGCGGCGTTTCAGGGAACGCGCCGGGTGCATCGGAGGACGGTCCCGCCGCGTCCCATGTCTCCCACTCCGCCATGTGGGCCGTCAGCCCCGCGCACTCTTCGATGATGCGAACATGTCCTTGCTCTTCTAGCGCGCGATAGTAGGCGAGCTGGCCGCGAGCGATGCCGAACGACTGGGCGGGCGTGGGAAAGTCAACGTGGGGGACCGGATGGCCGGTGGAGCGGGCCAGCAGGGTCGCAACCGAGAGCGCCACCCGGCCCTTGCGCATCTCCGGGAAGGCCACGGTGTTCACGCCCCGCCCCTTGCCCTCCATGCCCTGCTCTTGGGTGCGGATGGTGTAGACCGATTGCAGCAGGTCGCGATTCCACTGGAGCGCGTTCCAGGAAAGATCGAGATGGGCGTCGATAATCAACATGATAGAGAGACCTCCGCCCCTTACCAGGCGGTCCAGCCGCCGTCGACCAGGATATTCTGGCCGGTGATATAGCTGCCGGCGTCGCTGGCCAGGAGCACCGTGATCCCTTTTAGCTCTTCGGGCATGCCCATGCGTCCCAGCGGCGTCTTGGCTTCCAGGCGTTCGATGAACTCGGGCATGGCGTCCTTGACCCGCGGCGACGGGAACGGGCCGGGGCTGATGACATTCACGCGCACGCGGTCCGCTGCCCAGTAGACGGCCAGGTGGCGCGTCAGGTGGATGATGCCGCCCTTGACGCCGTGATAGTTGGGCGGGCTGTTGATCCCCAGCCCGGTATAGGCGTCGGGATAGGAGGCGACCACGCCGTACATGCTGCCGATGTTGATGATGGAACCCGGCGCGCGCCGCTGGCGCAGGTGAAAGACCACCTCCCGCGCCAGCAGAAAGTAGGAGGTCACGCCTGTGTGATAGGCGCGATCGAAATCTTCGGCCGTGGCCGTGTCGATGCTGGGGGCTGTGCCGCCATAGGCGTTGTTCACCAGAATGTCGATGCGTTTCTTCTGGCGCACCACCTGGGCGACGAATTCGGGGATCGAGTCGGCGTAATCCATCTGGAACCCCAGGCCGACGTGCCCATCGCCCGGCAGTGTGGCGGCAAAGTCGGCCGCGCGCGCCGGGTCCCGGCTGGTGACGACCACCTGCGCGCCGGCCTCGGCCAGGGCCCGGCTCATGGCTGAGCCCAGCCAGCCGGCCGCGCCCGTGACGATGGCCACCCGGCCATGCAGATCGAAGAGATCGTGGATGGAACGTTCAGCGTCTGTCATATACACGTCTCCTTTACATGCAGATCGATACGATTACGCAGGCAGCCCCCTAGCCCCCAACCTTGGGGGAACTGCCTTGCCAGCCAAGCTACGCCTCCTCCAGGATTGGGGGCCGGGGGGCCGACCGAAGTCGCCACGCAGGCAGCCCCCTACCCCCCAACCTTGGGGGAACTGCTTTGCCAGCCAAGCTCAGCCTCCCCCAGGAACTTACATTGAGTTGACCAACAACCGGGTACAATGAAACCGGAAAGGGGTCAACGATGAATAACAACGAAGCACGAATCGGATTCGAAGCGTACCTGAACCGACGCTATGGAGA
>JAJRVT010000135.1 GCA_024277175.1 Chloroflexota bacterium
CCGCTCTGATCGTCCCTTTGACCCGGCGTTGGCGATGCCTGCCTGATGACCTATGCGTTATGTAATCTAAACCTTTGTTCTTTATCCGTTTGCTCTCACATTTCGTCAATTAGGGACTTGACATCAAAGAGAGAATCTACCTACCCATAGAAAACGACGAGAGGGCGGACGCGGTGTATGCGTCCGCCCTCTCGTTATCCAGGCGTGGGTTTATGCCAAGCGACCGTCACGCAAGGATGCGTGACCTACGGATCATATGACGGGCTGAAACTCGACCGGTTCCGGCGATCCCACCTTATCCAGCGGGATGTCGGCGGTCCAGCGAGAGGTGGGCGGAATCACATCGAAGTTGACCCGATCTTTGTAGCGGGCGGCCACATCGATCACCTCGGTGACAAGCCCCTCACTTAGGGTGATGGGATCGAGTCCCAGCGCCAAGAACTGCTCGTTGTGGACGATCAACTCATTTTCCAGCGACTCGTTGCGCGGGTCGACGTAGTAACGAATTTCCGCGCCAGTCAGGTCTGAAACCAGCTTGGCCAGATCGCGCACGCGATGGGTCTCAGTGGTCTGGTTGAAAATCTTGACCCGCTCACCTCGCTCCGGTGGGTTATCCACTGCCAGGTTGACGCAGCGCACGGTGTCCTGAATGTTGATGAAGGCCCGAGTCTGACCGCCGGTGCCATAGACAGTCAACGGGTGGCCCACCGCAGCCTGCATGAGGAAGCGATTGAGGACGGTGCCGAAGTCGCTTTCATAGTCGAAGCGGTTGATCAGCGCCGGGTGCATGAGGGTTTCGGGCGTGTTGGTGCCCCAAACCACACCCTGATGCAGATCCGTGATGCGCACGCCATCGTTTTTGTTGTAATAATAGAAGAGCAACGCATCCAACGTCTTGGTCATATGATAGATGCTGCCCGGATGGGGAGGATAGGGAATGTCGATGGACACTTCTTTGCCGTCACCCACATCCACCTTGACATCCAGGTAGCCTTCGGGGATGGCCATGCCGGCCGTGCCGTAGCCATAGACGCCCATAGTGCCCAGATGAACCAGATGCACATCCAGCCCGGACTCGACAATGGCGCAGAGGACATTGTTGGTTCCGTTGATATTATTATCGACGGTGTAGCGCTTGTGGCGGGGTGATTTCATGGAATAGGGCGCGGCCCGCTGTTCCGCAAAATGGATAATGGTCTGGGGTTCGACCTCAGCGATCAGACGCTCCAACAGCGGATACTCCTCGGCGATATTGAAATCGACGTAGTCGATCTCCTTGCCGGTGAGTTCCTTCCAGGTGCGGATACGATGCTGGATCGTTTCGATGGGCGTCAACGATTGGGTGCCCAGTTCGACATCGATCTTGCGGCGGACAAGATTGTCAACAATGGTAATGTCATAACCGGCCTGGGAAAGCTGGAGGGTAGTCGGCCAGCCACAAAAGCCGTCGCCACCCAGTACGATGATTCTGCCATTCTCACTCATTTTTTGTTCTTTCTCCTGCGTAGTGGATATGCTCCATACATGATGGAGACGAAATAAACTTATGAAATGAGGATAACCCATGGCACAGGGTTCAAGCAAAACCCGCCGCTTGTGAAATTGTTTTCAGATGAAAAGCAAACGTGTGCGCCTCTGAACGACAAACAAAAGAGCAGGTATCCCAAACCTGATAGACCTATGCTACAATAAATGGACCAAATGAATCCGGGTGTTCTCACCCAAGAAGTTCAGGAGCATTCCCATGGCAGCCCAACAGTCCCGTCTCCGCGTCGCCATCTTCACCGAGACATTTCTGCCAAAAATCGATGGCATCGTCAGTATTCTTCAACTCATGCTGCGCCGGCTCAATGAAGAGGGACACGAAGCCATCCTCTTTGGCCCCCCAGGCGGGCCATCCGAATTCGCCGGAGCTCAAATCGTGGGCGTGGGCGGTCCCCCGGTTCCCTTCTACCCGGAGCTGCGCATCAACCTCCCCCGCAGGCGGGTGTGGAAGCTGGCGAAGGACTTTCAGCCTGACGTCATCCACGCCGTCAACCCCATGGTGCTGGGCGCTTTCGGCATCTATGTGGCCCGTCGCCTGAACCTGCCCCTGCTCGCCTCCTACCACACGGACATGGCTCGCTACGCCGAGCACTTCGGCTTTGGCTTCATCAACCCGGTCCTGTGGAGTTACATGCGCGGGCTGCATAACAGCGCCGACGTCAACCTCTGCACCTCCACCTACGTGCGCGGTGAGCTGCGAGAGCATGGATTCAAGCGGGTGCGGTGGTGGAAACGAGGCATTGACACCGACTTCTTCTCCCCCGGCCCGATGGACCCGAAGATGCGCAACCGGCTGACCAACGGCCATCCCGAGGACTTCCTACTCATCAACGTGGGGCGGCAATCGCCGGAGAAGGGGCTCTTTGGCCTGAAGGAGGCTATCTTTCCCCAGGAAGGCGTACGCATCGCCATGGTAGGCGGCGGTCCCAGCCACGAAAAATTACAGAAGCACTTCCGGGGGCTGCCTGTGGTCTTCCCTGGCTACCTGCGGGGGGACGACCTGATCGCGGCCTATCGTTCGGCTGACGCCTTCATCTTTCCATCCACCACAGAAACCTTCGGCCTGGTGGCGCTGGAAGCCATGGCCTGCCGGCTCCCCGTCATCGCCGCCCGCACCGGCGGCGTACTGGACACGGTCATCGACGGCGTCAACGGCCTCTACTTCGACCCGGATCACCCGGAGGAGATGAAGGAACTGGTGCGTCGCCTGCGCACAAATCCGGCTCTGTGCGATGAACTGGCCGAGAACGCGCTTCGCCACGCGCTCAGCCGCTCTTGGCGCGCGACCATGGATCAACTGATCGACTACTATTACATGGCGATTCGGGTGCATGGACGACAGCGGTTGACGGCGGTGACGGCGTAGAAGCAAACTGGATGAGATTGGAAATCGAGGGTCGAACGGCAAGCTATGGCGCCCTATTCAAATTCGTCCAGCAGCCGTTGTGCAGCTACACGCACCCCGTGCCAGACATCTGTGAGTTCAAGTCGACGCGCCCACCGTTCGAGATAGTCCAAATCAAGCAGAGCGCCTGAATACGCGAGGGCGCTGGCGACATCACGTATATGTTTGGTCTGACGGCTCAAGCTGTAGTAGTGAATCTTGTAGAGAATCAGGTCGATACTCAAATGCTGTTCGCGCTGACGCAAACGGTAGACGGCAACCTGCTCGGCCGCTTCGATCACCGTCGCAAAAACATATACCACGCCCCACCAATCGATCGTCCTCGCGGCCAGCCCGGCCAATCTCCTCACTCTCCAATCTCCCCCACTTCTACACCACATTATACTCCCGAATCAACCGCCCTTCCTCGAAGCGGGCGTAATCCAGGGACGAAATATCCAGCGTGGTCGCGGTCCCGTCCAGGATAATCTCGGCCAGGAGCAGGCCCGCGCCCGGTCCGTGCATGAAGCCATGGCCGGAGAAGCCGGTGATCATGTAGTAGCCCGCCAGTTGGGGCGCGCCGCCGATGACGGGATGGGCATCCGGCGTGACTTCATAGAGACCGGCCCAGTGTGCGGCCCGGCCGGCGTTGGCCAGCAAGGGCAGGCGCTCGATGGCCCGCTCCATGTGCTCGTACTCCCAGGCCTGGTCCACGCTCTCATCGAAGCCCGGCGCCTGATCCGGGTTGGACTGACCGGTGAGCAGGCCCTCGCCCTCGCAGTGAAAATAGAGGCTCTGGGCGAAGTCGATGACAAAGGGAAAGTCGGAAGGCAGTTCGGGCAGAGGCGCGGTGGTGAGCATCTGACGACGAACAGGCGTCACCGGCAGGGGGACGCCGGCCAGTTCGCTGACCACCCCCGCCCAGGGGCCGGCCGCGTTGACCACCATCTCGCAGGCAATAGGACCGGCCGAAGTCTGCACGCCCCGGACGCGGCCCTGACCGACGTCGATCCCGGTCACCTCCACATCCGTATGTGCGTGAACGCCCAACCGCCGGGCGTTGTTCACATAGCCCATGACCACGCCATTGGGGTCGGCCAAGCCGTCTTTAGCGTGAAATGCGCCTGCGAGGACGTCATCCGCCGCCAGCAGGGGGACCTGACGCCGCACCTCATCGCCGTCCAGCCACTCAGTCATGACGCCCAGGCTGCGTTGCAGAGCCACGTTGCGCCGGAACGCGGCTATGTCATCTTCATTAGTGAGTAGAAAGAGGTAACCGGGCCGGTGCAGATCGATGGCTTGGCCCATCTCCTCTTCGAAGCGGTCCAGCATGGGCAGGGAGAGCAGGGAGAGGCGGATGTTGATCTCGGTGCTGAACTGGTAACGGATGCCGCCAGCGCATTTACCGGTGGCGCCCATGCCCCAAAAGGGCTGCTTCTCCAGCAAAACGATATCGGTCATCCCCCGCGTAGCCAGGTGATAGGCCGCGCTCGCTCCCATCACCCCGCCGCCGATGATGACCAGCTGGGCGCGGGAAGGTAGTGGTTGGGACATGTTTTTTTTCCCGGTGATGAGTGATGCGTGAAGACGTAAAACGTTGATGTATGGCGAATGATCCATCCGGGCAGGCCGCCACTTGCCGCTTGCGACCCGCCCCCCCCCGTTTATTCGATCCCCAGATAAGCCTTCTGAACCGTTGGATCCTTGCGCAGGTTGGCGGCTGAATCGCTGATGACGATTTCGCCAGTCTGGAGCACATAGCCGCGATGGGCGATCTGGAGCGCCATGTGGGCGTTCTGCTCCACCAACAGCACTGTCACGCCTTGTTCGTTGATCTCCGTCACCGTCTCGAAAATGGTTTCCACCAGGACGGGAGCCAGCCCCATGGACGGCTCATCCATCAGCAACAGGCGCGGGGCGGACATAAGCGCGCGGGCCATGGCCAACATCTGCTGCTCGCCGCCGCTCATGGTGCCGGCCACCTGCTTGCGCCGTTCCGCCAGGCGCGGGAAAAGGGTGAAATTGCGCTCCAGGTCCCGGGCGATGCCACTTTTGTCCGTGCGCCGGAACGCGCCCATTTCCAGGTTTTCCTGCACAGTTAGCTTGGCGAAGATGCCTCGCCCTTCCGGCACCATGGCGATGCCTTTGGGGGCCAACTCATGGGCCGGGTAATTACTGATATCCTCGCCGTCGAAAATGATGGTCCCCTGCTGGGGATGAAGCAGTCCGCTGATGGTGCGCAGGGTGGTCGTCTTGCCGGCGCCGTTACCGCCGATCAGCGACACGATCTCGCCGCTGTCCACGGTCAGAGAAACGCCTTTCAAGGCGTGAATTTTGCCATAGTAGGCGTGCACATCGGTCAGTTCTAATAACGCCATGGTTCACTGTCGTCCTTCGGTAAGTGAAACGTAATGCGTGGAGACGCTGTTCACGTTTCACGCATTACGTTTCACGCTTCAATCTTTGCGCTCGCAGCCGCGCCCTTGCCCAGATAAGCTTCGATGACCCGGGGGTTGGATTGGATTTCGGCCGGAGACCCTTCGGCGATCTTGGCGCCGTAGTCCAGCACGGTGATATGCTCGGAAATGCCCATCACCACCCGCATGTCATGCTCGATCAGGAGGATGGTCACGCTCAGTTCGTCCCGCAACCGACGGATAAACTCGGTGGTCTCTGCGGTTTCACGCGGGTTCATACCCGCGGTGGGTTCGTCCAGCAGCAGCAGTTTCGGTTTGCCGGCCAGCGCGCGTGCGATCTCCAGGCGACGCTGGTCGCCATAAGGAAGGTTACGGGCCAACAGGTCGCCCTTGCCGTGGAGGCCGACGAAATTGAGGAGCCGCACGCCCTCTTCTTCCGCCTCCCGCTCCTCGCGTCGAGTGTTGGGCGTGCCGAAAATAGCGCCCATCCACGTGGAACGGAGGCGAGGCTCCTGGCCGACCATGATATTTTCGATGGCGGTCATGTTGCTGAAGAGACGGATATTTTGGAAGGTGCGGGCGATGCCAAGCCGGGTGATCTGGGCCGGCTCGCGGCCATTGAGCCGGTGGCCGTCGAAGATCATTTCGCCCTCGTCGATCTGATAAAAGCCTGTGATGCAGTTGAAGAATGTGGTCTTGCCGGCGCCGTTCGGCCCGATGATGCTCACGATCGAGTTGCGGGGGATAACGAAATCCACGTGATCGACCGCCACCAAGCCGCCGAAGCGCTTGACAATGCCATCCGCTACTAGAATGTTATCGTTCATGTTAGTCGCCTTCCCTTAATCGCCCACAGCAGCGGCAGCCGCCTCATCGTGGGCTAACTCGCGCCGCCGCACCGCCGACGGCCACAGCCCTTCGGGACGCACCAACATCATGGTGATCAACAGCGCGCCGTAGAGCAGCAGGCGGAATTCCGAAAATTCCCGCAGCAGTTCGGGCATGCCGATGAGGACGACCGCGCCCACGATCACACCGGGAATGCTGCCCATGCCGCCAACAATGATGATGGAGAGCACGTTGATGGAGATCAACAGACTGAAGCTATGGGGGAAGATGGTGCCCAGTTTACTGGCGAAGATGGCCCCGGCCAAACCGCCGCTGGCTGCGCTCAGGGTGAAGGCCAGCAGTTTGGCCACGGTGGTGTCAATGCCCATGGCGCCGGCCGCGTCCTCATCCTCGCGCATGGCCATCCACTTGCGCCCGGTGCGGGAATTGTTGAGCCGCAACGAAATGAAGAGCATCAGGAAGGAAGCGAACAGGATGATATAGTAGATGCTCTGGGGGGTGTCGAAAACAAACCCGCCGATGGACGGTTTGGGGATGAACAACACGCCCTGCGCGCCGCCGATGATGGGCGATAGCCAATCGGAGAGGGCCAGGATGCGGATGATCTCACCGAACCCCAGGGTGGCGATAGCCAGGTAGTCGCCGCGCATGCGCAACACAGGCAGGGCCAGCACAAAACCGGTGAACATGGCCGCCAACACAGCGATAGGCAACACCATCCAGAAGTTCAACCCCAGCCGCCCCAGGGGGCCGGTGGAGGTCAAGACGCCCATGGTATAGGCGCCGACGGCGAAGTTGGTCACATACCCAAGATCGAGCAAGCCAGCCAGACCAACGGCGATGTTCAGCCCCAGGGCCATCAGGACGTACAGGCCGATGTTGGAAAGAACTTCGCTCAGATAGGTGCCCAGAACCCAAGGCAGCATCAGAAGAAAAATGGCGAGCAGGCCTCCACCCACGCGCTGAGTAACCGTTTTACCGCCTGATCCCATATTGTCATAGCGAGCGCGCACATTGTCACGCTGGCCGGACCAGAGATAGGTCAGCAGGGCGGCGGTGACGAAGATAATCAACGCCGGCACAGGGTCCAGCGCACCTTTGGTGAACAAAGCCTTGCTAGCGGCCTTACCAAAGAGGTTGCGCAGGATCTGATTCACCAACTCGCCCAGCATGCCAACACCCAGGGCCCACGCCAGGCCGGCCATGACCGCGCCCCGGATCCGGATGGGCAGAAGCATCATCACCCCGCCCAGGAAGCCCATGAGCGCGAACGCCCCCATCAGCGCCAGCGACCCCATGGTCACTCCCAGGTTGAAGGTGAGCAGGTTCACCAACTCTGTAGAAGCGTTGACGAACATGGTGCGGATGTTAATGTCGGTGCGAACATCGAAAAAGGTGATGATGAAAACGAGTAGAATAGGCAACAGCGATGAGATCAGGCCAACCACTACGCTATTGAAGAATGTGCGCCCCACACCGCTCGTTTTCAGGGAGCGGCGTGCGATCACGAAGCCCGCAATCAATGGCGGAGCGAGGATCAACAATTCCGCCAGCGAAATGATGCCGGTGATAATGCTGCGCGCGCTGAAGACCTCGATCATGCCGATGAGACCGGTATAGACGATGACCACGCCGGCCAGCAGGCCAGCGTTAACCAGGTTCCGCCAATGCAACGTCTCTGAATGATTCATGATTACGCCTTCTTTTCCTTCAGTTTTTCACCCATGATACCCTGGGGGCGGAAGATCAGCACCAGCACCAGCATGGTGAACGCGATCACATCCTTGAGCTGATTAGCCGCGGGAATGCCCAACCCATCCAAGACCAGGTTGGGTCCCACCGACTCGATGATGCCCAGGAAAAGGCCGCCCAACATCGCGCCGGGCACGCTGCCAATGCCGCCGAGCACAGCCGCAGTAAAGGCTTTGATGCCTGGGAAGAAACCCATAAAAAAGTTGACGCCCTGGGGACGATAAAGGCCGTTGATGACGCCGGCCGCGCCAGCCAGGAGGCCGCCGACGGCGAAGGTGAAGACGATCACCTTGTCGATATCAATGCCCATGAGCTTGGAGACTTCCTTGTCCTCGGACACAGCGCGCATGGCCTTCCCCATTTTGCTGCGCTCCACCAACCAGTAAAGGGCCAACATCAGCACCAAAGCGGAGGCGATCACCACGATCTGCACCAGGGGTATGTTGAATTGACCGATGGGGACCGTGCCTTTGAGCATGGGGACTTCGGGGTAAGACTTAAAGCCGGATCCGTATAGCCCGCGGAAGGTGTACTGGAGAAAGAACGAAGCGCCAATAGCGGTGATCAAGGGCACCAGTCGCGGCGCGCCGCGCAGGGGACGATAGGCGACTCGCTCCAGCAAAATGGCCACACCCATGGAGACCAACGCCGCGACCACCATCCATAATAAAACGGAGACCACAGGCATTCGCTCCAACATGCCGTTCTGATTCGTCCAATTGGCCACGAAATAGGCGGTGAACGCACCGCTCATAAAGACTTCGCCATGGGCGAAGTTGATCATGAGCAGAATACCGTAGACCAAGGTGTAGCCAAGCGCAATCAAGGAATAAATACTGCCCTGGGCCAACCCCGCCATGACCAGGCTCACCCACTGACTCACAGTATATTTATCTGAGGTAATGGTGTTATAGGATCCAACGATGACGGCAACAATAATAAAAATGCGAAGCGCGCCGAGGACGAGATCGACCCATGTAAGTCGCTCGAGCATCTCCCGGCTGAAACGTTTCTTCTTAAGTGGTGATTTGACGGCTGTTGACATTTCAAATCCTGTTCGACTGCAGCGCCGGTAAAAGACCAGGGCGCGCCTTCCGCCGCCCCTACTGCTTTATGGATGTAGAGGTGGGCATGGAATAAGCCAGGGAGGCGAACCTCCCTGGCTCCTGTTCACAACAAGCGATCTATGTCGATGTCACCTGGGTTACGGGGTGGACGACACGACGTCACGGGGTCCAGACGACCGGAGGCGGCCAATTGCCGTCCACCTCGGCCTGGGTGATCTGGTAGATGCCCAGCGCTTCGCCGGTGGCGCAGTCGCCGGTCTCGGAGCAGGCCAGGGTGCCTGTCAGACCTGCATAGCCGGACACGCTGGACAGCGCATCGCGCAAGGCCTGGCGACCGATCAGCAGGTTGCCGTCGGCGTCTTCCTGGGCGACGTCAGTGATGGCGTTGAGCAGCAGCATGGTGGCGTCATAGGCGTGGGCGTGGAAGCCGCTAGGCGGCGTGCCGCCATATTTCTCATCCCACTTGGCCAGGAACTCGGCATAGGCGCCGTTTTCCGGGTTCAGATAAGGGCCGGAGAGATAGACGCCTACAGAGGCGGGGCCGGCGTTCTGGGGGAAGCCATTCACCAGCGAACCGTCGGCGCTGAACAGAATCGTATCCTCCAGACCCGGCACTTCCCGAGCCTGAGCAGTGATCAGATCGCTCTCCGGTTCGAAGATGGGGTAGTAGAGGACGTCCGGCGGGTTGGAGGCGATCTCAGTCAGGATGGGGCGCATGTCGGTGTCACCCACGTTGACCGCGCCCTGGAAGGTGACCTCGCCGCCCAGCGTCGTGAATTCGTCAGCCATGACCTGCTGCAGGCCATCGGCATAGGGGCTGCCATCATGGATGGTGGCCAGCGTGCGGGCGCCCAACTCATTGTAGGCGTACTGGGCCGCCACTTTGCCCTGGAAGAGGTCGTTGTGGGCGGTGCGATAGTAGCCAGGCTGCCAGATGCCGCCGTTGGCTGCATCGGCGTCGGTCAGGGAAGGAGCGGTGTTGGAGGGGGAAATCATGACCAGGCCGGCTTCACTGATGATAGGCAGAGCGGCGGACGCGGCGCTGGAGCAGTTGGTGCCGATGACGCCTACGACGGTCGGATCAGACGCGACTTTCTGAGCTGCGGTCTGGCCGCCTTCAGCGCTGCACAGTGCGTCTTCTTTGGTGACATCCACCTCATGGCCCTTGACGGGACCGAAGTCATCGATCGCAATCTCAACGCCACCCTGGGAATCTTCACCAAGGAAGGAGGTTGCGCCCGAAATCGTCAACATGGTTGCGATGTGAATAGGTTCATCGGCGTCCACTTCGACGCAACCGATGGCGTCGTCGCAGGTGAGCGCGGCCATGGCTTCGCCACTATCGCTCGCGGCGGGAGCCTCAGCCTCGCCCGCTGGCGCTGTAGCGGGCACCGCACAGGCGGCCAGGATCAGGACCGCGACGATACCGACCAAAAACAGTAAATTGATGCGTTTCATACGGTTTCTCCTCTTTGTGATTCGTAAACTACGGCTTGCAACGACAAAACTGAACTGGGGGTGATTGACTTACACAGACGATCCGGGATATATTGTATCGTTGACAGCGTAAACGTCTGACTGCTTTTAGGATTGGTGAAGTGAGCCATTGGCCAGTAGAAAGAAGGTTTCATCCGCTGCATGGGGATCAGCGGCCTGCACCTGGCATACGCTGTCGGATGACGCCCCCTATTAAACCATCCATACACAATTAATTCAAATTTGATTTCCGCAAAGACGCACAATAAGCGAAACCCCAATGGGATTCGATGTTTTTTCGGCCACCAATTGCCTTATGATATAATCGCAAGGCTGGGGAACCAAAGGCTTCCTCAAGAGCCGCTCCATGCAGTCACGACGAAAGGATGCAAACGCGCGATGCAGGAGACCGCCAGCCGTCAGCCCTATTTTATCGGCCTGACAGGTAATATCGCCACAGGCAAGAGCACCGCATTGGCGTTTCTGGCCGACAAGGGGGCGCACATTGCGGACGCCGACAAATTGGCGCATCGCTCGATGGCCCCCAATGGCCCGGCCTATGAACAGGTGGTGGCCGTGTTTGGCCCTGAAATCGTGGATGAAAATGGCCTTATCGACCGGGCCAAACTGGGCGCCATCGTCTTCGCCGACGCGGAGGCGCTCAAGCGGCTGGAAGCCATCGTGCATCCGGCCACATTCGAACTGCTGCGCTGGGATATCATGCAGAGCGACGCGGACGTGATCGTGATCGAGGCCATCAAGCTACTTGAATCCGGCAATCTGATGAGCCTGTCCGACGAGGTGTGGGTTGTGACCTCCAGCCCGGACACCCAGTTGAAACGGTTAGTGGAGGAACGGGGCATGAACGAAGACGAGGCTCGCCGACGTATGGCCGCCCAGTCGCCGCAGGAGGAAAAGGTCGCCAGGGCGGATGTCGTCATCGCCAACGACGGTTCGCTGGCGGAATTCTATGCACAACTGGAGGCGGCCTGGGCGCAGGTGGAAAAAAAGCTGGCGGCCCGGCGGCTTACGAATGAATAGCGGTTCACAAGAGGCCGCGGAGTAAACCGGATTTTTTATGAATGCATTGAAACAGTTTTGGTCCAATCACCCCACGCTGGCCAACTGGACGCTGCTGTCCGTTGGCATGGTCACCATCCTGTTGATCAGCGCCCGTGATGTCGGCTTCCAGCCCAGCCAATGGTTGGCGTTGATCGCGGCGACCGTGACACTAGCCGGGCTGTCGGCCTGGATTATCAGTTGGGAAACGTAAATCAACGATGGCAAAACGGGATTATTACGAGGTTTTGGGCGTCGCGACAAGTGCGGACAAGGCGACGCTGAAAAAAGCCTTTCGCAAACTGGCGCAACAATATCATCCAGACGTCAACAGTTCGCCGGACGCTGAGATCAAATTCAAAGAGATCAACGAAGCCTATCAGGTGCTGTATGACGACCAAAAACGGGCCGCCTATGACCGGTACGGCCATGCAGGCGTAGAGGGGGCCGGCGCGGCCGGCGGCTACAGCGATTTTGGCGGCTTCACCGATTTCGGCAGCATTTTCGAGGACCTGTTTGGCGGTTTCGGCTCGGCCTCATCGCGCCGGAACTCCCGCCGCCGAGCGCCGCGGCGCGGCGCGGACCTGCGCGCCGACGTCACGCTGACCTTCGAAGAGGCCGCGTTCGGAACCGAACGGGAATTGGAAGTGCCGCGCATGGAGACCTGCGGCCGTTGCCACGGCAGCGGTGCGGAGCCGCCCACCAAACCTGTCACCTGCTCCACCTGCAACGGCAGCGGCGAGGTGCAACGCCGTCAGCATAGCCCCATCTTTGGCACCATTGTCACCGCAACCCCCTGCCCCACGTGCAACGGCAGCGGCGAAGTCATCGCTTCGCCGTGTCACAAATGCCATGGACGCAAACGCGTGCGCGTGACCCGCAAACTGAACGTCAAGATTCCGGCCGGCGTGGACGAAGGCACCCGCATTCGCCTGGCCGGCGAGGGCGAGGCCGGTCAGCTTGGCGGCCCCGCCGGCAACCTCTATGTGGTCATCTCGGTGGATCCCCATCCCATCTTCGTGCGCGACGGTTTCGATATCCGGCTGGAGTTGCCCATCAACATCGCCCAGGCCGCGTTGGGGGCCACCCTCAAGATCCCCACCCTGGACGGGACCGAGGAAACGCTGGACATCCCGGCCGGTGTGCAGACGGGCAAGACTTTCCGCAAAAAGGGATTAGGCATCCCTAAGCTGCAACGCAACGGCCGCGGCGATATGATTATCACCATTCGCGTCGTTACGCCCGTCAACCTGAACAGCGAACAGAAAGAGTTGCTTCGCAAGCTCGCCCAAACCCTGGGCGATGAGACCATCGAGGAACACAAAGGATTTTTCGACCGCATTTTCGGCGCCGGGCGGGATTGAAAAGCGAAATTGAAGATTGAGGATTAAAGATTGGATATGTGAAGTTGTCTGGGGTCCAAGGCCATCTCCGGCGTCCTTCGTCCGCCCTCGCGAAGAGGACAGCGAGGAGAGAATCTCCACCACCCAATCTTTAATCCTCAATCTTCAATCTTTTTATTTCCCGGAGAAACTCTGTGGACGATCAAGAACTACTCGAACTCTCCGTGGTCGTGGATTCGGAGAGCGCCGAGGCGGTGAGCGAGCTGTTCAACCGCTACAACGGCGGCGGCTACGATGAGGATAACGAAGCCGGCGAGGCCGGGGGCGGCGGCGCGGTCATCGAGGCCACGGGGTTCGACTATGACGAGCAGCCCAAAGAGGGTGAGTACCGACTCGTCGTCAAAACCTACATCAAGCCCGGCCCGCGCGGCGAAGAAATCCGGCGCAAGATCGAGGACGGACTCTGGCGGCTGAGCCTGATCCGCCCCATGGCCGAGCCCCAGGTCCGGGTCATCCGCGAGGAGGACTGGGCCAACGCCTGGAAGCAATTCTACAAGCCCCTGCGCGTGGGCGAGCGGGTGGTGCTCAAGCCCAGCTGGGAAGCCTTCGAAGCCCAGCCCCAGGACATCATCATCGAGCTGGATCCGGGCATGGCCTTTGGCACCGGTCTCCACCCCTCCACCCGTCTCTGCGTGCGCGCGCTGGAGCGGCTTGTCCGGCCCGGTGATTCGATGCTGGATGTGGGCGCGGGCAGCGGCGTTCTCTCCATCGTGGCCGCCAAACTGGGCGCGACCGCGATCATGGCCACCGACATCGATCCCCTGGCCGTGCAGATGACGGCCGAAAACGCGGCCATCAACCACATCCCCATGGCCTCCGCGCCCCTGGCCGATGACGGCGTTCTCTTTGTCACCCAGGGCAGCGTGCCCGCGGACCTGGACGTCCGCTTCGACATCATCGTCGCCAACATCCTGGCCGAAGTATTGGTCAAGCTCTTCGATTCCGACTACGATAACCCGCCCCTGGCCGCGCCCCTGGCTCCAGGCGGCAAGATGATCCTGGCCGGCATCATCGAAGAACGGGAGCAAAAAGTCATCGACGCCGCCACCCGCCACGGTCTGCATCTGATCGACCGGCTGCAGGAGGAGGATTGGGTGGCGCTTGTTATGACAGGATGACAAGGTGACAAGATAAGGGGGTGACAAGATGACCGGTAATCGAGCGTCACCCTGTCATCTTGTCACCCTGTCATCTTGTCATCCTGTCATCCTGTCATCTCGCCATCCATGCATCGTTTCTTTCTGACCGAACGAACCATCGCCGAAGAGAATCCCGTGGACCTGTCGCCGTTGGCGCGACAGTTGGCGCGCGTGTTGCGCTTGCAGCCAGGCGCGCAGATCGAGGTCCTGGACGGTGAGGGGAACGCGTATCTGGTGGAGATCGTGAATCTGTCGCCCCGGACGGGGACTGGATGCGTGCTGGAACGGCATGCGGTGGAGAGCGAACCCGACGTCCGGCTGACCCTCTACCAATGCAGCCTCAAGGCGGACAAGTTCGAGTGGGTGTTGCAAAAGGGGACGGAGCTGGGCGTCAGCCGCTTCGTCCCTGTGATCAGCCGCCGCAGCATCGTGCGCCCGGCCGCGGCCCTGCTCAGGAAGTACGAACGCTGGCGCGCCATCATCCGTGAGGCCGCGGAGCAGAGCGGGCGCGGCCGCCTGCCCGGCCTGACCGAGCCCCTGGACTTCGCCCAGGTCGTGGAGACCGCCGCCGGCTGCCGCCTGCTCCCCTACGAAGGGGCCAACGCCAACCCGCCGGCCCCCTCCCTGGGGGAGACCGTTCGCGAACAGTACGCCGCCCCCCGGCCAAGCGTCAACCTGCTTATTGGGCCCGAAGGCGGCTTCGATCCCACGGAGGTCGAACAAGCGAGGAGGGCCGGCTGGACCATCACCACCCTGGGGCCCCGCATCCTGCGCGCGGAGACCGCCGCGCTGGCGACGGTCTCCGTGGTCATGGATCGGTTGGGCGAGTTGGGGGGATAGTGGGATCCAGCGACCTGGCGTCCCTATTCGTGTTCGTGGGGGGCGGCTGGGATCGGCTCGGTCGCACCCAGCTTGTCCATCAGGCGCTCCGGGTGGTGGATGAGCACGGGCATGCACTGGGAGCAGATCCAGGCTTCCCGGCCATTGTAGCGAAGGGCGACCAAGGGGATAACCGCCTCCGATCGATTACAACTCAGACAGTATTGGCTGGATTGTTGGGGCATTGCGCGTTCCTCCTTCAGAAAGATGCATAGAGACCAAAACGAGGACGCATTATATCCCCGGTCGACGAGTGAAGCAATTCTTATCACCCGCGCGCCATCCTCAACTAAACTTGGAAAAGTCCGGCTTGCGGCGCTCCATGAAGGCCGTGAACGCCTCCATGGCCTCCGGCGACTGGAGCAGATCCCGGAATTGGTCCAACTCATAGCGGATGGTCTCCTCCAGGGCCTGGGCGGAGCCGCGCTTGAGCAGGGCCTTGGTCAGGCGCAGCGCGGCCGGCGGCTTGGCGGCCAGTTCATGGGCTATGGCCAACGCCTTGGTCTCCACCTCCTCATCGGGCAACACTTCATTGACAAAACCGATCTCCCGGGCCGTGGCGGCGTCGAAGGTCTCCCCCAGCATGAGTAACTCTGCCGCGCGCTGGTGGCCGACCATGCGCGGCAAGAGGTAGCTGGAACCGGCCTCGGGCGTCAACGCCAGATTCACGAAGGGCAGGCGGAAACGGGCGCCCTCGCCGGCATAGACCAGGTCGCAGTGGAGGAGCATGGTCGTACCGATGCCAATGGCCACGCCGTTGACCGCAGCCACCACCGGTTTTCTGGCTCGAACGATCCCCTGCAAGAAGAGGCCCACCGGACTGTCCTCATCGAAGGGCGGATTCTGGATAAAGTCCAGGATGTCATTACCGGCGCTGAAGACATCCGCCGTCCCCGTGATCAGGATGACGCGCACGCTGTCGTCGGCGTCCGCACCCTGGAGCGCTTCATGCATGGCCGCGTACATGGCCACCGTCAGCGCATTTTTCTTCTCCGGCCGGTTGATGCGAATGGTCATCACGCCGTCGTCGATGGACGACAGGATTTGGTCAGTCATGGTCCTATGCTCCCTGGTATTGGATAGAACGCGGATTTACCGGATTGGGCGGATCGGCACGGATTTTAAAAATCCAGCTTTTTCCGCTGAATCCGCGTTCCATGCTGTTGCAAGACTTGCCCGTCCAGTGTAGCATAGAGTCATTCCCCATCGCCAACCGAAAGAAGTCCGACTTCTGGCAGAAATCGGACTTCTTCACACCCAGGAAAAGCCATTCATGCCATCCACATCTGACACACATCCCATCCTGGCCATCACCATGGGCGACCCGGCCGGCGTAGGTCCCGAGATCGTCCTCAAAGCCCTGGCTCACCCGGACCTGTTCGAGCGCTGCCGACCCCTGGTCATCGGCGACCGGCGCATGCTGGAGCGGGCCGCCGGCTGGGTGGGCCAGGAGCCGCCAAACTTCGAACCAGTTGCCAATCCGGCTGAAGCGCACTTTGTGGCCGGAACCATCCCCATCCTCGATCTGCACAACGCCGACCCCCAGGCCATCCCCCCGGGCCAACTGAGCGCTGAGGCGGGCCGAGCCGCGGTGGAGTACGTGACCCGCGCCTGCGATCTGGCGATGGACGGGAGCGTGGACGCCATCGTGACCGCGCCCCTCAACAAGGAAGCCATGCACCTGGCCGGGTTTGACTACGCCGGCCACACGGAACTGCTCACCGAGCGCACCGGCGCGCAGCGGGTGAGCATGCTGCTGGTGGGGCCGAGCCTGCGGGTGGTCCACGTGAGCACCCACGTCTCCCTGGCCGAGGCCGTGGGTCGGGTCACGACGCAGCGGGTGGGCGAGGTCATCGAGCTGGCCTGGCGGGCCTGCCGCGCCCTGGGCGTGGAGCAGCCCCGCATCGCCGTGGCCGGGCTCAACCCCCACGCCGGCGAGGGCGGCCTCTTCGGCGACGAGGAGATCCGCGCCATCCAGCCGGCCGTGGACGCAGCCCGCGCGCGTGGGCTGGACGTCTCCGATCCCCAGCCGCCGGACACGGTCTTCCTGCGCGCGGTGCGGGGCCAGTTCGACATTGTAGTGGCCATGTACCACGACCAGGGCCACATCCCCATAAAGTTGCTGGCCTTCGAGTCGGGCGTCAACGTGAGCATGGGGCTGCCCATCATCCGCACCTCTGTGGACCACGGGACCGCGTTCGATATTGCCGGGACGGGCCAGGCGAGCGAGAACAGCCTGCTGGCTGCGGTGGACGTGGCCGTGCAGATGGTGGCGGCCCAAAAGGACGGATAAATGATCGATATTGAGATGCTGATTGAACGGATGGGGCGCTTGCCCCATTTTCAAAATCTGTTCGCAGCCGATCTGGAAGCCATAATCCGCGCCGGGCGGGTCAGTCCGGCGCGGGCTGGAGCCACCCTGTTCTGGGAAGAGGAGCCGTGCGCCGGCCTCTTCGTACTGCTGACCGGCCAGGTGCATCTGCACAAGATCAGCCCGGATGGACGGGACCACATCATGGCGGTGGTGGAGCCGGTGGGCATGTTCAACGAGGTGGCGGTGCTGGACGGCGGCCCCAACCCGGCCACGGCCATGGTCACCCAGGCATCCACCCTCTGGCGCATCGACCGCGATCCATTCCACGCGCTCATGGAGCAGTATCCGCAGATCGCCCTGGGTCTGCTTCCCGTCCTGGCCGCCCGCAACCGCTGGCTCGTCTCCAAATATGAAGATCTCTCCTTCCGCAACGTCCGCGCGCGCACGGCC
>JAJRVT010000136.1 GCA_024277175.1 Chloroflexota bacterium
GTGGTGTGTAACTGTTGACCGTGACGATCACCGTGTCTGTATCCGTCGCACCCTGGTTATCGGTCACAGTCAACGTCACCGTGTGAACGCCTACCGGAAAGTCGGCCGTGGGGTTGACGCCATCGGGGATGACCACGCCTGGGTTGCTGCTCCACTGATAGGAGACAATACTCCCGTCACTGTCGCTGCTCCCTGATCCGTCCAGGGTGATGCTCTCACC
This sequence comes from Chloroflexota bacterium, assembly GCA_024277175.1. Taxonomy (GTDB): domain Bacteria; phylum Chloroflexota; class Anaerolineae; order Caldilineales; family Caldilineaceae; genus JAJRVT01. The sequence goes on from JAJRVT010000136.1 coordinate 221, forward strand.
CCCATTGTTGTCGGCGTCCGCCACCGTCTGGTCCACTCCGGCATTCGCCACCGGAACCTGGTTGGCCGGCGGTGAACCGTTGGCAGGCTCCAGAACGATGTCGTCAAACCAGAAAACGTCGCCGGTCCGTCCGCTGGTCAGCCAGAAACGCAGGCGTCCATCGCTGACAGGACTATCGACAAGGCTGTCAAACTCCAGAGTAAACACTTGCCAATCGCTTGTCAGATTGGTGGTGAAACCGTCGATGCCATAGTTGGCGTGACTCCCTCCATGCTCGTGCAGATAAACCTGGACGCTGCGGTTGACGCTGGCCTTGGCCGCGAAACGTAGGCGGTAGCGGATGTTGGGCTCCAGGCTGACCCCTGTCTGATAGAGTTGGACGTTGTTTCCCTTGGTCTTGATGCTGATCTTGGCGGCCTTCTCACACTGGAATGCAGGCGCAACTACGCTAAACGTCCCCTTTCCATTGGTATAGAACTTCCAGTTGACCTTTCCTTCTTCGAAGCCTGGGTTGGTGATGAGGTTGGCCGGCGAAGGCGTGCAGCTCCCCTGGCTCTGGTTGACCGTGATGACCACTGCATCCGTGTCTATGGCGCCCTGGTTGTCGGTGACTGTCAACGTCACCGTGTGGGTCCCTACGGGAAAGTCGGCCGTGGGGTTGACGCCGTCCGGGATGACCACACCTGTGTTGCTGCTCCACTGATAGGAGACAATGCTTCCGTCGCCGTCGCTGCTCCCTGAGCCATCCAGCGTGATGTTCTCAACCCCATTGTTGTCGGCGTCCGCCACCGTCTGGTCCGGGCCAGCGTTGGCCACCGGAGCCTGGTTGGCCGGTGGTGTGTAACTGTTGACCATGACGATAACCGTATCCGTATCCGTCGCTCCCTGATCATCCGTCACCGTCAGCGTCACCGTGTGAGCACCCACCGGGAAGTCGACTACAGGACTGACGCCGTCGGGGATGGCGACGCCTGTGTCGCTGCTCCACTGATAAGAGACAATACCCCCGTCGCTATCGCTGCTCCCAGAGCCGTTCAAGGTGATGAGCTCTGCGCCAGAGCCATCGGCGTCTGTCACCGTCTGGTCCGACCCAGCGTTGGCCACGGGGGGCTGGTTGCCGGTGGACGAGCCGCCACCCGAAGTACAATCGGACAGATTTTCATACACTACGACTTTGTCATTGGTCCAGCCGATGGAAAGGATGTCCAGATCGCCGTCACCGTCGATATCCACTACGCGGGCGCCGTCATGATGCTCATCACCGATGTAAACGATATGTTCGGCCCAACTCGTCCCCTGGCCATCCACATTTTCGAAGACATAGAGCTTGGCCTGGGCCGGGTTATTGGGGTAGTGTTCGCCCGCGACGATGTCGATGTCCCCATCTCCATCCATGTCGCGGGCGTCGACGCTCATGGGACCAATGATAGTAGCGATCAACTGCTCACTCCACAGGGATTCAGGGTTAGCCGGCTGCTGGTACCAGACCAATTTCCCGCTCTTGTTGATGGCCTCATATCCCACCACCGCATCAAGGCGTCCGTCACCGTTGACGTCGACCAGGCGGTTGCGGTCCGGGGCGTCAGTGGTGTTATAGAGCGTAAATGGCTGCCATGTTCCGGTGGCGGATCGGGCCTCGATTCCACCCAGGTTGACGCCCAGCGGTTTCACCATGCCAGCGATGCGCGACGAGGCTCCAGCGTAGGCGGTTTCATCCATCAGACCGACGGTGAACACAGCGGGGGTGGCGTTTAGATATGAATTCGCTCCATCACGGCCGAATCCAAATACAGTCATCTCACCATTCATGGGGCGATAGGAATCAATGACAGCGTCATCTCCCTCCTGGGCCAGGAAAAGCGAGCGCCCGCCGCCCGCATTCGGATCCGCCAAATAGAGCCATTCTTCGGGGGACAGGTCTCCGCTCCAGGCGTCCGCAGCCGTTGTCTGGGTTCCATCAGAGCGCACCACGAAATCCGTGTCTGGCTCTAATGCACCGCCGGGCGTCCCCTCGTAGAGGAACCAATAGTCATGTCCGACGTTGAGCGCGGTCATGCGTGCAAAGTCAGGGTAAAAAGTCCAGCGCGCCTCCCACTGGCCGTCATTGCTGACGGTGTGAATGGTGGCTTTGAGGGGCCCACTGTTGACGAGCATGCTGGTGGAGTTCGCGTCACCAGGATGGAAAATGTTTTCAGGATAGGCAAGGTTGGGAATGCCTCGATATTCGCCGGCGGAGCCAGACCCGACGGTGGGCTGAAAGCCAATCCAGTCGTTGCCATCGGCGTCAGTCAGGCTGGAGAACGCGCCCGCCGTTTTCTGATACTGATAGGACGCTGACGCGGTGTCGATGCGGAACGTCGCCTGACCTTCATCGCTATCATCGTAGGCGGTGACGCGGGCGGTCACACTTGCCGGCGGGAGGCTCTTGCCCATCAGATCGAAGTAGATGTGATAGGTGCGGATGTCGCCGCTTCCTGTGGCGCCGGTCAGCAAAACGATCAGCTTGCCGGCGGCATTGGCGCTGGCGTCGAAGTCAGGCGCAGCATCGAACTGAAAGGGCGTATTGGCGTCCAACACCTGATTCGAGCCATTCACCTCCACAACCCGAATCGAGCCGGCGTCCAGCGCTCCTGAAACGCCTAGGTTGCTCAGAAGATCGGTGAAGTTAATCCCGATTTCCGCAGGCTGATCGACTCGGGGCGTCCCCTGGGCGTCCACGCTGATCGTCACCCGATAGTCCCAGCGCGCGTCCCACCAATCAGCCTGGGCGGTCGCCTGATCGTTGCGCAGCCATTGGGTTCCCAACAGCAGATCCTTGTCGCCGTCGCCATCAATATCGCCTGCGCTCAGGGCCTCATCCTGGGAGACAGGGGATAGCTGGGCCCAAGACCATATCTCTGTTTTCGGGTTGGCGGGGATGGTCAGGGTCTGAACGCCCTTGCCCGCCACATGCCATGAAAGCGCCACCTGTGGATCGTTCTGGAAGCGCTCGATGGCGACGCCTTGAAGAAAATCGCCGTCTCCAGGTTCGATGTTGTTGTGGATGGTGAAATTGCCGCCGCCATCGTTTTCCGCCCAGTAGAAGGTGGAATTATTCCGGGAGCCTTTGCCTGCTGTTCCCAGAATGTCTATATCGCCGTCGCCATCAAAGTCATATAGCGCGGCCATGTTGTTGAGGGGATCGCCGATGGCCCGGCGGGTCCAGGAACCGCCCGGCGAGCCGGGATTCTCGTACCAGTCCCCGCCGGCGACTACGTCCAGTTCGCCATCGCCGTTCAAGTCCCCAGCATCTACGAAGACTGCGGTCCAGCGCTGATTGCCGTCGATAACCTGACGCTGCCATTTGTCGAGCGAAGGCGTACATGGCGCTGGATTCAGTTCATTGATCCAGATGTCCAAACGCGGCGTAGTCCAGTTATATGGCTTGCCCAGAATATCCAGATCGCCGTCGCCATCCAGGTCACTGACTTTCGACTCGTGGTTCCCATAGCCCGTCGCCACAGTGGACTGGGTGAATACTCCAGCGCCGTCACCCAGGAAGAGACGCATTTGAGCATCGGCGTTGCCGCCGTTGAGCCGCATCTCGGCGTTAAAGATATCCAGATTACCATCACCATTTATGTCTACAACGGCAAGGCTGTGGCCGTGATCCACTGTGTTGACTAATGTAGTGGCAGTCCAGTTCGACCCGTTCCACTGATACCACTTCAGGGGACCTATTCCATCACCGGTGACGAAAACCACCTCCGCCCATCCGCCGGGGACAAGTTGACCGGCAGCCACCCGGGAAAAACGCTGGCTGTCATCGATGACATTGGCCGTGAAGCTGGTCCCGCCGTTATGTTTGAACCAACGACCGCCGCCGACGATGTCCACTTTGCCATCGCCATCCACATCTGTTGCAGCAAGACCTTCATGCTCGGCGCCGCCGCTCCAGGTATAGATCGACGTCATGGCCCACGTTCCGGCATTTCGGGGGTCCGCGGGAATTTCAGCCAAAAAGAGCGTTTTCGCGCTTTGATTCCAAAATGCGAGTTCGGCCCTGCCATCGCCATCAAAATCGCCGAACACCTGATCGTGGTGTTTATTGGAGCCGCTATCCTTGATAAGCCGTCGCGTCCATCCACTGTTCGGATTATAGTTGGGATATGGATTCTCCCACCACCAAACTTGATTGCTGCTAGAATCACCGCCCATCACAATATCAAGATCGCCATCATTGTCGATATCGTAAAAAGCGCCTCCGGCTTCAATGCTCAACACCTGGCTGTCGATGAGATATTTGGTCCAGCCGTTGGCGTCGCGACGATACCAGACCATGGACGGGCCGGGGTCTTGTCGGATGCCGACGACGAAATCCTGCACGCCATCTTTGTCCACATCGAGCACCAATGAAGCCGTCTGCTGGGTGCTTTGGCTGGGATCCGGCAGATCGCCGGCGGTGGTGGACAGGTGGGTCCATGTCAGTGGCCCAGATCCTGCCTGAGCCTGGGCGATGCCGACCGTAGGTGCAAAGGGGGCCAAAGTGACCAGAAACAGGGTGATGACGCCTACCAGGTTGATCAATTTACGCGAGTAGTGGGAAGCAACCATAACAGGGGGAATCCTTTCCGCCAGCTAGACCGGCATATGAACGAATGTGGCTGCGATGAAATGGTGCGATGGAGTAATGTAGTCGAGGCGTTGCATAACAGGATCATTTCCTGCATACATAAAAACAACACGCGACCCGATAACTATCGGTCGCGCTGGTTCAAGGTGCAATACGCTTATGTCCCTTCATCGGGTTATCAAGGTGAATCCTTCAGTTTTGTCCTTTCAGTTGCATCTTTTCAGAATATCGAATATTGCATTCAATCATACACCACCTGTCCCTGCTTAGCGAAACCGTCAGGCTACGCCTGCGCGACGCCTCGCCTGTGCCGCCTGCGCTATTGGCGCTTGAATCTCCTGCGGCGACCGCACTCACCCAATCAGCAACGACTGATAGCGGGCCGTCTGCAAATGACAGATGGCGATGGCCACGCCGTCAGCAGCGTCGTCAGGGCGGGGGATCTCGGCCAACCCCAACACACTCTTGACCATCTGCTGTATCTGCTGCTTATCGGCGTTGCCATAGCCGGTGAGCGCCTGCTTGATCTCGGCCGGCGTATATTCGGCCACCGCACGCCCCTGGCTGGCCACGGCCAGCAAGATCACGCCCCGGGCCTGGCCCACGGTGATGGCGGTGGTGACGTTGCGGCCAAAAAAGAGCTTCTCCACGGCCACTACGTCAGGGTCGAACTCCTGGATGATGTTGCAGAGATCGGTGTGGAGTTCCAGCAGGCGCAAGTGCATGGGCTGGTCCGGCGAGGTGCGAATGACGCCGCAAGCCAGCAACGCATAGCGGTCATCGGGCGTGCGGCCCACCACCCCATAGCCGGTGATGGCCGTCCCCGGGTCCACGCCAAGCGCGATCTGTTCGAACTGCAGGGCGTCGTTCGTCATGAGTGAAATTGGTGTCGAAAAAGGCGAATAGACCGCGGTCTATCAAGCGAACTGAGCCACTACTTCATCCGTCAGTTCCAGGTTATGGTAGACCTGACTGACGTCATCCAACTCTTCCAACCCTTCGATCACATTCAGCACCGACGTGGCCTCCTCAGGGGACAGCTCTACCGTCATGTTGGGGATCATGGTCAGCCGAGACTCATCCGGCTTGAATCCCGCCTCTTCCATGGCCTGGGTGACCTGGGCGAAGTCATTGCGTTCAGTATAGACCTCCACGGTCTCATCGCCGATCTCCACGTCCTCAGCGCCGGCTTCCAGCGCCGCCATGAAGATTTCATCCGGGTCCAGCCCCCGATCAACGCCTTCGTCGTCCTGGAGATTGTAGAGCAGATAGCCCCTGGAGGTGAACTGCCAGGCCACCGAATTAGGCTCGCCCAGGTTGCCGTTGCCACGCGTGAGCACCCGGCGCACATCGGCCAACGTGCGATTGCGGTTGTCGGTCAGACACTCGATGAGGACGGCGATGCCATGGGGTGCATAGCCCTCGTAGGTGACCTCCTCGATAATCGCGGCGTCTTTGTCCAGACCGGCGCCACGCCGGATCGCACGTTCGATGTTCTCCTTGGGCATGTTCTGAGACCGGGCCCGCTCGATGGCCAGCCGCAATGTAAAGTTGGTGTCCGGATCCGCACCCTGCCGGGCGGCGATCTGAATTTCGCGAGCCAGCCGGGTGAATATTTTGCCCCGGGCCGCGTCCTGCGCGCCCTTACGACGCTTGATTGTTGACCATTTTGAATGTCCAGACATACATCTCTTCCTTTCCGGTGCGATCCATCCGGCGTCACCCATCCAGTGCGACCGGCAGTCGATAAAGCCCCTTATGATTGTAACGCCATTATGGCATAGATACGCCTTTTCCCCAATCCATGTATCAGCTCAATGACCTGAAAATGAAGATAAATTTTTACGAATATCTAATCCCATCGCAGCGGCGACGCAAAAGATCGGCTTCTTTCACCCCGACAAATTGGCGAGCCATCAACCCATCGCCGAACGCAAGCCGAATGTGATCAGGCGGCGTCCGTCTCGACCGACATCGCTGATTGCACGCCCTGGCCCACGGCCAACTCATGGCGTATGATCGCCGCTTCGACAAAGGCCTCGAAGAGGGGATGGGGCTTGTTGGGGCGGCTCTTAAACTCCGGATGAAACTGGCTGCCCACCATAAACGGATGATCGGCCAGTTCGGCAATCTCCACCAATCTGCCATCAGGGGAAAGCCCGCTGAAAATCATGCCCGCGGCTTCCATTTCCTGCCGATATTGATTGTTGAACTCGAAACGGTGGCGATGACGCTCTTCAACCAGGGGACCATAGCCCAGCTTTGCATACGCCTGTGCCGCCTTCGTCCCCGGCTTGAGTTGACACGGATAGACGCCCAGGCGCATGGTGCCACCCATATCGGCAATATCACGCTGTTCAGGCATCAGATCGATGATAGGATGCTTGGTGGCGATATCGAACTCGGTGCTGTTGGGGTCGTCGCTGTGAAGGAGGTCGCGGGCGAATTCGATGCACATGACCTGCATCCCCAGACAGAGACCGAGGTAGGGAACCTTGTACTCCCGAGCGTAACGCGCTGCCACGATCTTGCCTTCGATGCCCCGGTAGCCAAAGCCGCCAGGCACCACGATGCCATCCACATCAGCCAACAACTCTGCATCCCGCCCCCGTTCCAGATCTTCGGAGCTGACCCAGCGAATACAGACGTCCCGGCCGGCCGCAAGCCCAGCGTGGATCAGCGCCTCCTTGACGCTGTAGTAGGCATCCTCCAACTCCACATACTTGCCCACCAAGGCGATGGTGAGGGACGGTTTCTCCCTCCGCACCTCGGCCACAAAATGACGCCAATCCTTCAGTCCGATCTCCGGGTCCTGCTTCACCGTCATTTTCATATGTTCGACGATCCAGTCGCCTAACCCTCTGTCCTCCAGGCTCAAGGGCACGGCGTAGATAGTGTCGGCCGTAACCAGGGGGACAACCGCCTCCGGTTCCACGTCACAGAAGAGAGCGATCTTCTCGATCACCTCTTCGCCCACCGGGTAATCGCTACGGGGCGCGATGACGTCCGGCTGGATGCCGATGCCCCGCAGTTCACGCACGCTATGCTGGGTGGGCTTGGTCTTCAGTTCCTTACTTGCAGCCAGATAGGGCAGCCAGGTGAGGTGGATGTAAAGGGAGTTGATGCGCCCCACATCCTTGCGCATCTGACGGATGGCCTCCAGAAAGGGCAGGCTTTCGATATCGCCCGCGGTGCCGCCGATCTCCACCAACACCACATCGGCGTTGGACGCGCGCGCCACCGCGCCGATGCGCCGCTTGATCTCATTGGTGACGTGGGGGATGACCTGAATGGTGCCGCCCAGATAGTCACCCTTCCGCTCCTGGTCGATGACATAGCTGTAGATCTGGCCGCTGGTGACGTTACTGTATCTGGTCAGGTTCTCGTCCACAAAGCGCTCATAATGGCCCAGATCCAAGTCGGTCTCGGCCCCGTCCTCGGTGACGAAGACCTCGCCGTGCTGATAGGGAGACATGGTGCCGGGGTCCACGTTGAGATAAGGATCCAGTTTCATGGTGGTCACGCTGACGCCCCTGGCCTTGAGGATGCTGCCCACCGACGCTGCGGTGACTCCCTTGCCCAGCCCGGAAAGCACGCCGCCGGTGACGAAGATATACTTAGTCATGTTGACTCCGTTCGGTTGTCTAGGAGACGTCGCAGCCGGGGCGTGAGGCGTAATCGAGGACCCGCACCAGTCGCCACGAGCGTCCGCTGCTGCTCGTATGAACTGGGATTGGATTCTACCATCTTCAGGGGTGGACGCGCCAACATGGGGCATGGGAGGATCGCCCATATCAGATCACAAAGGTGCGTCCAAAAGACAATCCCTGGCCACCTCCCAGAGGTTCTCAACTCGCGAATCCTGTGTAACCGGGTATCTATTCAGGCACGAACCAAATAGACCGCGAATTGAGTGGGTCAAACCGGGCTTTTCAAAGAAAAACCCGGCAGTTTCAGCCCAATCAACCCAACCCGCGGTCTATGGTGAATAGTTACGTAACCGGTTTTATTCCACCACCACAAACTGCTTCAGATAATCCAGCAACTCGCGCGCCATCTCCGGCGACTCAGCCTCCACGAAGAAGCGCAGGACCGGCTCTGTGCCGGAGAAGCGCAACAGCAGCCAACAGTCGTTCTCCAGGTAGAATTTGATGCCGTCCATCTGTGAAATGTGCTCCACCTGATAGGCGCCGATACGGCTGATCTCGGTCTCGGCGACGCGCTTGGGGATCAACACGCGCATTTCGGGCGTGGCCGGAATATTCTCCTCCAGCGTATAGAGCTGGCCGGTTAGCCCGTAGACCGTCTCACGCAATTCCGAGATGCTCTTGCCGGTGCGGGCCAGCATCTCGATAATCAGCGCGGCGGCGAAGATGCCGTCCTTGCCCAGAATATGGCCGCGAATGGTCAACCCGCCGCTTGATTCACCGCCCAACAAGGCGTTGTGTTCGACCATGCCGGCGGCGATGTGCTTGAAGCCGACCGGCGTTTCATAGCATGTTTCGCCGAATCGGGCGGCAAGACGGTCGAGCAGATGGGTGGTGGCCAGGTTGCGCACGACGCCGCCCCGCTCGCCGCGCACCTCATGCAAATAGTAGTAGAGCAGCAGCAGGATATCGTTGGTCGGGATATACTCCCCCCGCTCGTCGACGATGGCGATGCGGTCGGCGTCGCCGTCAGTGGCCAGCCCCATGTGATAGCCTTCATCGACGACGTGGGTGCTGAGCATGCGCAGCGCGTCCAGATCGGGTGCAGGCGAACGGCCGCCAAAGAGCGGGTTGCGCCGCTCGTGGATGAAGGTGACCCGGCAGCGGGCTTCGGTGAGAATGATGGCCAGCGTCACCTGACCGACGCCGTACATGGGATCGACAATGACGCGCAGATTGGCTTTGCGGATCACGTTCAGATCGATCAGCGCCTCCACCGCATCCACATACTCGTTGGTGTAATCCCGATAGCGGATAATGCCGGCGTGCAGGCCCGTATCCAGTTCGAGACGCACCACATCATTGACGGTCATGGCGTTGGTCTCAGCCTCGATCTGGCGGGTGACATCATCCAGCAGAAGCGAGCCGTCGCTGTTGAAAACTTTGAGTCCATTCCATTCTGGGGGATTGTGGCTGGCGGTGAAAGCCAAGCCATAGGCGGCGCTCTCCAGATCAGTGGCATATGTAATCAGCGGGGTGGGCGCGTCCTCGGAGAGAATGGTCGCCTGGATGTTGTTGCCGGCGAACACCTCGGCCGCGGCCTGGGCGGAGCGATCGGCCAGGAAACGACGGTCATAACCGATGATGACGCCCTGTTTCTCCTCGCCCCGGCGGACGATCCCGTTGGCCAGCGCCTGGCAGAGACGGCGCACGTTGAGCAGGGTGAAGCCTTCGCCGATGATCGCGCGCCAGCCGCCGGTGCCGAACTTCACCGTCGTCTGACCGGCGTTGTGGCGCGGCCGGTAGAGGCGTTGCTCAAGGATGAACTCGGCCCGGGCCAAATCCTCCAGCGTGTTGATGCCCTGCACCTCCTCCTCGTCATAGATCTGATAACTCTCCACTTGCAGGCCGGAGCGCAAAAGCTGGTAGACGCTGTCGGTCAGACGGTACTTGCCGTCAGTCGGCGAGGGCGTCAGGGCCTGGAGCGCGGGAAAGATGGTCGCCGCACGGACCACATACGCACCCACGTTCACTTCACGAATATCACGCACGCTGGCTGACGCTTCCGTGGCCTCGACAATGTCCATGATGCGGCCATTGGCGTCACGAATGATGCGGCCATAGGGCAAATCCCGGTCGACCATGGCCGCCAACAACGTCAGATCGGCCTGGCGCAGTTGATGACGCTTCAACAGACCGCGGATCGACGCCCCGCGAAAGAGGGGCGTATCCCCGTAAAGGATGAGCAGGTCGCCATCGAAATTCTGCAATTGGGGAAGGACCTGGAGCACGGCGTGCCCTGTGCCCAGCGCCTCCTCCTGCACCACATAATGATAGTCCGTCCCCAGATGCGCGATCACGTCATCCGCGCGGTATCCGACCACAACGTAGATATCCTCCGGCTCCACCAATTGGCGGGCGTTAGCGACTACATAGTCGAGAATAGCCCGATCGCCCAGGGTTTGCAGCACCATGGGCGCGGCCCCGTCACCGATGGCCTTGTCCCCCGCCGCAAGGATGATCACTTTCCAATTCTTTAATTCTTCCACCATGGGTTGCACCCTTGTGATACCGTCAATGTCAAGTCCTGAAATATGTTGACACCAATACGTGACTAGGTTACATCAGCCAACCGCTTGAAAATGGACTTCAGCGGGTTTACGATAATCGAGCGAAAGATGAGGTCGTTCATAGTTGTATAACCAGATGGCTTCA
>JAJRVT010000137.1 GCA_024277175.1 Chloroflexota bacterium
GAGTTCATGGACATCGACCCGCGCATCAAGCTCATCGAGCAGGAGCGCCGGGAGGGCAAGACCGCGGCCATCAACCTTTTCCTGGAAGCGGCGGCCAACGACATCTGCGTGGTGGAGAGCGGAGACACCCTCCCCCACGAATACGCGGTCGAGCATCTGGTGCGCATGTTTCGGGATCCCTCGGTGGGCATGGTGGGCGCGCAGAAGGTGGCCGTCAACACGCCGGAGCACATCACCGGCCTGCTCTCCCACATCCGCCTGCGCATGGAGCACCAGCTCTGCCTGGAAATCCCTCGACTGGGCGAGATGATCGCGTTCCGCAAGGTCTTCGACCGCATCCCCCCGGACGTGGCCATGGACGAAGCCTTTGTGGAGGCCATCGTGGTCGAGCGCGGGCTGGACGTCAAATATGCACCCGACGCCGTGGTCTACAACACCGGGCCAACGACCATCGGCGATTTCGTGCGCCAGCGGCGGCGCAACCACGCCGGCCATCTCTATCTCAAGCATAAGTATGGCTACGCGGTCAGCAGCATCCAAAACCGGCGGGTGGCCCGGGTGGCGTTCAAAGAGGTCTGGGGCGTCGTGCGTCTGCTCTGGGTCCTCTTTCTGCTGGCGGTCCTGGAAGGCTGGAGCCGCCTGCTGGGCTGGTATGACTTCGCCATCAAGCGCGATCGTCATGTCGTCTGGAACATGGCCTGGACCCAGAAGCAGAACGTCCAGGATGTGCGTGAGGACAAGAAAAATAACAAGGCCAGCTCCTTCGCGATCTCGACACATTCACAGGCGGAGCAGTAAGGCGCCTCATCCGGAACCATCTATGACCGAAAAGACGAAAAGTCGTCTGATCAATCTGCTGAAACTGATCATCGGCGTCGGGCTGGTGATTTTTCTCTACACAAAGCTGGAAGATCCGGCCGGGCTGTGGGTGCAGATTCGACAGTCGAATAAGTTGATGTTGGCGGCTGCGGTCGTCGTCTACGCCGGGGCCGTGGCCATGAGCGGCCTGAAATGGGGCATCCTGTTGCGGGCCATCGGCATCCGCCCGCCGACCAGCCGACTCCTGGCCTACCAGTGGGTGGCGGAATTTTTTAACAACTTCCTGCCGGCTCAAGTGGGCGGCGATGTCATGCGCGGCTACGCCCTGGCGTCGGACACCCACCGCGCCGCGGACGCCGCGGCCAGCGTGTTCATCGACCGTTTTCTGGGCCTGCTCGTCTTCATGTCGGCCGCGGCCGTAGCCTCCACCTCCATGCTGATCTTCGGGCGTCCCAGCGGCGTCCCCTTCAGCGGCGATGAGCTGATCGCCATGCGCACCATGGCCCTGGGCAGCGTGGGGGTCGCGCTCCTGCTGGTGGCGGTCCTGGCCGCCATGCTCAGCCGCCGCCTGAAGCATCTGGCCTACAAGGTGCTGACGTTCCTGCCTTTTTCCAGCAAAACCATGCCCATCTGGCAGAAGCTGGCGACGGCCTTCAACGCCTACCGCTACGCCTATCGCGCCCTGCTGATGGCGGCCCTGAGCAGCCTCTTCATCGTCTTCCTGACCAGCGTGCAGATCTGGCTGATCACCCAGGCCATCCAGCCGGGCGGTATCGCGCTGGTGGAGGTGCTGGCCATCAACCCCATCATCGTCCTGCTGCTGGTGGCGGTGCCCATCTCCCCCGGCGGTTTAGGCGTGCGCCAGGGAGCGTTCTCCGTCATGTACTTTCTCATCGGGGCCGGCGGCGACCTAGGCTATGCCGTGGGCCTGATGCAACAGTTCGTCGTCTATACCGTCAGCGTGGCCGGCGGGATTATTTGGATGCGCAGCGGCAGACGTGACAAGATGACAGGATGACTTTCGCCGTCACAGATCACCTTGTCACCCCCTCATCTTGTCATCTTGTCAAAAAAGGGCGTTCCATGAAGCCATCAACCGATCCCTTCCTGACAATCGACGAGGCCCGAAGCCTGTACGTGGCCGGCGACGCGGCCCATGACTTCGACCATGTGCTGCGGGTGACGGAGCTGGCCCGGCGCATCGCCCTGGCCGAGGGCGCGGACGCGACCGTGGTGCGGTTGGCCGCGCTCCTTCATGACGTGCCGGTGGAGGCGTTGAACGGCGGCGAATACGCGCTGGCCGCGCGCAAGGCCCATCACCTGGCCGCGGCCGAGTTCGCGCGCCAACTGCTGGCGGAGCGAGGGCTGGACGGGCCGCGGGTGGACGCTGTCGCCCATTGCATCGAGGCCCACCGCTTCCGGGACCAGTCCATCCAGCCGCGCACGCTGGAAGCCCGCTGCCTCTATGACGCCGACAAGCTGGACAGTATCGGCGCCATCGGCGTGGCCAGGGCCTACGCCTTCGCCGGCGCGCATGACTCCCGCCTCTGGACTCAGCCCTGGGCCGATGCGCCGCCGGACGATGGCAAGCCCCAGGGCGCGGACTACACGCCTGTCCACGAGTTCGTCTACAAGCTGCAACGGTTGCTGGACACCCTGCACACGCCCACGGCCCAGGCGCTGGGTCGGGAACGCCACGCCTTCATGGTGGAGTTTTACGATCAGCTCGACGCCGAGATGAGCGGACGCGCCTGACGTAGGCAGCCCCCTAGCCCCCAACCTTGGGGGAACGCCGTAGTTGTACAGGAGCAGAACCGATCCACGCCCCCGGCCCCCAACCTTGGGGGAACGCCTGGCCAGCCAGGCAGAAGCCATGCCAGCCTCCCCCAGGAACTTACATTGAGTTGACCAACAACCGGGTACAATGAAACCGGAAAGGGGTCAACGATGAATAACAACGAAGCACGAATCGGATTCGAAGCGTACCTGAACCGACGCTATGGAGACCGAAGCACC
>JAJRVT010000138.1 GCA_024277175.1 Chloroflexota bacterium
GACTGATCACCTGTCACTGGCACCACGCCCGCTTCGATCTGGCCTCGGGCGGGACCTTCGACCAGTGGGCCGATGACGTGCGCGCCTTCCCCGCGGAGGTGCGGGATGATGAAATTTGGGTGGATGTGGCCGAGCACCGGGACCTGCGCGCACACCAGCAGGACCGGTTGCGGGTGGGGCTGGAACGCAACATTTCCCTGGTCATCGGCAAGGCGGTGCTGACCCTCATGGGCGATGACGACGCCGGCGCGGCGGACCCCTTCCGCACCGGCCTGGAGTTCGGCTCGGTCTATCGGGGTCGGGGCTGGAGCCAGGGGCTGACCATGCACGTCTGTTTCATGAACATGCTGCCGGCCCTGGATCCGGAGGACAAGCCCCGCGCGCTCTTCCACGGCCTGGCGGCCACGGCCAGCGATTCGTTCGGCCACGCGCCCCACTTCTGCGTGCGCGCCCTGCCCGGCGAGACGCCCGACTTCGCCACCCTCAAACGCTGGTTCCGCCAGTTCATCGAGGTGCGCGACGACGAGGGCGCGGAGCGCTGCGTAGTCTCGGCCCTGCGCGCCGGCGCGACGCCCGAGCAGATGGCCGACATGCTCTTCTCCGCGGTCACCGACCACCGCTACATTGACATCGGCCACCCCGCGGACTTCACCAACAAGGCCCTGGAAGCCCTGGACCTGGCCGGCTGGGACCTGGCCGAGCCGGTGCTGACCAGCCTGGTGCGGGGCTACGCCCACGCCGCGCGCATGGAGGAATCCAACGCCTGGCGCAACCCCATCGACCTGGTGGCCATGCTGGAGGAAGCCTTCGAGATCTTGCCCGCGGCGGTGATGGCGGGCGAGGACGCAGAGGGCTGGTCCGGGCGGGACGAACTGGTGGAGACCCTGCTGGAGGACGATCCCCAGGCCACGGTGGACGCGATGCTCGACGCGCTGCGCGCCGGCTGCCCCCTGGAGCAACTGGCCCAGACGGTGACCTACGCCGCGGCCCTGCGCATCGCCCGCTTCCACACCTCCAACGAGTTCCGGGACTGGGACACCGCGCTCCACACCTTCACCTTCGCCAACGCCATCCACCAGGGCATCCGCCGCGCGCCCTCGGTGGAACTGCTGCGGGGCGTCTTCGACGCGGCCATGAGCGTTTACCTGGACCGCTTCCTCAACATCCCGGCCGCGCCCATCCCCAGCGCGGAGGAGGCCGTCGACGATCCTGATGCAGTGTTGACCGAGCTGCCTGCCATGCTGGACAGACAGCAGCAGGTCAACCAGGCCGGGCGCGCGGTGGCTGGCTACCGCTACGGCGGCGGCGACCCGGACGCGCTGTTGGCCATGCTGGGCAAGCTGCTCCTGCGCGAGGACCGGGATTTCCACACCGTCCAGTGCGTGGAGACCGCCTTCGCCCAGCACGCGTTGCTTGCCGAGGACCCGGTCGCGCAGACCAACGTGCTGGTGGCCGCGGCCCGCTACCTGGCTGCACACGCGCCTACCGTCCGCGCCCAGGGGCAGACTTACCAGATCGCGCACCGACTGCATGTGGGGGATAATTTGTTTGAGGGGTAGGGATGGATAGAACGCGGATGAAACGGATTGGGCGGATCAACGCGGATTTTTCTCTAAAAAAATCCGCGTTGATCCGCCCAATCTGATAAATCCGCGTTCCATTGTGAAACGGAGATCGTGCGGCTACAAGCCGCGCCTACAGCTCACGCATCACGTCTTTTTCTTCCCGCTCAACCTGAACGTTCTCCACCAGCGGCAACGACGCCCCACAGAACGAACAAGACGCCTTGTCCGGCCCGTTCCAGTGGACGTTCTCCGGCGTGATCGGCGCGCCGCAGTTGGGGCAGACCGCGGGCAGGAGGGCGGCGGCTTTCACCCGCCGGGCGGCCTCGCTCTCCTGCTGCGCCTGAGCCTTGGCTTTCGCGGCTGCGGCCTCCTCTTCCTTGTCGACCTGGCGCTTGATCAACGCCTGGGTTACCCCGCTGATGGCCACCAGCACCAAAATCCCCGGCCACCACCAGCCCTGCCAGGCCAGGATCGCCAGGCCGATCAGCCAGACTGCGCTCTGTATTTGCTTCCAGTGTTCGGGCATATTGGTTCCTTTTTTGTCCTAATCACCGCTTGATCAACCCAAACACCGCCGTCGTCGCCAACAGATTCTTATACTTGCGGACGCCGATGCGTTTGCCGTTGGCCAGGTAGATCTGCTCGTTGATCTTGATGCCGATGTCGTGGCAGTAGGCGCCGAAATCGGTGATGGTGAACGCCTGCCAGCGAGGGGCGTCATGCCAGCGTTGGGGCAGGTCCGGGGCCAGGGGGATGCGCCCCGTCAGCAGCAGGTCCAGACGGCAGCGCCAGTAGCCCCAGTTGGGGAAGCTGACGATGGCCTTGCGCCCCACCCGCAGCATCTCGTGGAGAATCATAGCGGGATCGTCCAGAAATGGCAAAGTCTGGGCCAGGATCACGTAGTCGAAGCTGTTGTCAGGATAGTCGGCCAGCCCCTCTTCCAGGTTCCCCTGGCGCACGCTCAGCCCCCGGCGCACGCAGGCCAGCATGCCCGTCTCGCTCAGCTCGATCCCCCGGGCTTTCACATGCTTCACGCGCGCCAGATGTTCCAGCAGTTCGCCATTGCCGCAGCCCAGGTCCAGGGCCATAGAACCGTCCTCGACCAATTCGGCGATGGCTTGGAGGTCGGGGCGCAGGGGCGGCGGCGTCAGGTTCAGCGACGGCTCGAAGCGGGTCGGTAGCCGGGAGCCGGGCGGCGTCCCTGTTTCCGTCGTTTCTTCTGTCGCCTTTCTCATGGTCTGACTCCCATTACGTTGCAGATCAAAATTTGTTGCGGTCGCTGTCCTTATCGCCCTCATGATGCGCCCTACACCGCCAACGCCCAATCGCCAATCTCTTCAATCTCCCCAATCTCCGGCAATTCCACTCCCTCTTCCCGGGCCAGCCGGGCCAGGAAGTCGCCCATCAGGTGGGTCATGGTCTCCACCTCCAGCAGAAAGGCGTCATGCCCCCAACTGCTCTTGATGTCGAGATAGGTCACGTCCGCGCCCACGGCCGTCAGCGCACTGACCAGGTTCTTGCTGTGATAGGACGGATAGAGCCAGTCGCTGGTGAAGCTGACCACCAGGAATTTGACGTCCAGGGAATTGAGGAAGGCCGCGGCCAACACGCCCGTGGGCTGGGCCAGGTCGAAGTAGTCCATGGCCTTGGTGACGTAGAGGTAGCTGTTGGCGTCGAAGCGGCGGGTGAAGTTGTTGCCGTTGTATTTGAGGTAGCTCTCCACTTGGAACTCGGTTTCGAATTCGTAGCCGTACTGCTCCATGTTCTGGAGGCGGCGTCCGAACTTCTGCTGCATAGATTCTTCGCTGAGGTAGGTGATATGCCCCACCATACGCGCCACGGCCAGGCCGGCGTCGGGCCGTTTCCCGTTTTCGTAATAGTCGCCGTTGTTCCAGTTGGGATCGGCGTAGATGGCCTGCCGCCCCACCTCGCTGAACGCGATGAGCATGGGGCTGTGCTGGGCCGTGGTGGCCAGGGGAATGGCCGCCTTGATCCGCTCCGGATGGTGGGCCGCCCATTCCAGCACCTGCATGCCGCCCATGGAGCCGCCCACCACGCAGAGCAACTGGTCGATGCCCAGGTGGTCGATGAGCCTGACCTGGGCCCGCACCATGTCGCCGATGGTCACCACCGGGAAGTGGAGGCCGTAGGGTTTGCCCGTGGCCGGGTTGACATCCATGGGCCCGGTGGAGCCGTAGCAGCTTCCGATCACGCTGCTGCAGATGACGAAGTAGCGGTCTGTATCCAGCGCCTTGCCGGGGCCGATGGAGTCCTCCCACCAGCCGGGCTTGGGATCGTCTGCGCTGTGATAGCCGGCCGCGTGCGCGCTGCCGCTCAGCGCGTGGCAGACCAGGATGGCGTTGGAGCGATCCTCGTTCAGCCTGCCATAGGTCTCATAGGTAATCGTCACCGGCGCCAGCGTCGCGCCGCTCTCCAGACAGAAGGGTTCGTCCTCTGCAAAGGTGAAGGTCTTCTCCTCCACAATGCCGACGGAATCGGCGGGAACGGTTGTGGTTGTCATGGCTATCTCCTTTTTTTGACAAGATGACAAGGTGACAAGATGAGGGCTGACAAGGTGACATCCACTAGCCGAGGTCACCCGGTCATCCTGCCACCTTGTCATCCTGTCACCCTGTCACCCTGTCACGCTCGCCCCCAGCGCCTGATCCAGGTCCCACAGCAGGTCCTCGATGTCCTCCAGCCCCACGCTCAGGCGGATGAAGTCGGGGGAGACGCCGGCCGCGGCCAGTTCTTCGGCTGTGAGCTGGCTGTGGGTGGTGCTGGCCGGGTGGATGGCCAGGCTCTTGGCGTCGCCCACATTGGCTACGTGGCTGAAGAGCTTCAGGTTGTTGATGAAGGCCTTGCCCGCGTCCGCGCCGCCCTTGATGCCGAAGCCCAGGATCGCGCCCGGTCCCTTGGGCAGATACTTCTTGGCCCGCTCATGGTGGGGGTGACTGGCCAGGCCGGGATAGGAGACCCAGGCCACGTCCTCGTGGGCTTCCAGGAATTCGGCCACCTGCTGGGCGTTGGAGACGTGGCGCTCCATGCGCAGACTCAGGGTTTCGATGCCCTGGAGAGTGGTCCAACTGTTGAAGGGGGCCTGGCAGGCGCCGATGTCGCGCAGGATCTGCACCCGGGCCTTGATGGCGAAGGGCGGCAGCCCCGCGTCCAGCAGATCGGCGTAGACCAGGCCGTGGTAGCTGGGGTCAGGCGTGGTGAAGTTGTCGAAGCGCCCGCTGGTCCAGTCGAAGTTGCCGCCGTCCACGATGACGCCGCCGATGGTGGTCCCATGTCCGCCCAGGAATTTGGTGGTGCTGTGGGTGATGATGTTGGCCCCCCACTCGAAGGGACGGCAAAGGTAGGGCGTGGCGAAGGTGTTGTCGATCATCAGGGGAATGTTATGGGCCTGAGCGATGGCGGAGACCTCCTCATAGGGGAAGACGAAGATGTCCGGGTTGCCCAAGGTCTCGCCGTAGATGATCTTGGTGTTGGGCTGGATGGCGGCCGCGAACGCGTCCGGGTCGTTGGGGTCCACGAAGGTCACGTCGATGCCCAGCCGGGGGAAAGTGTAGTTGAACTGGTTGTAGGTGCCGCCGTAGAGCCGACTGCTGGTCACGATGTGGTCCCCCTGGCCGCAGAGGGTGAGGATGGCCATGGTCTGTGCGCCGTGGCCGCTGCTGGCCGCCAACGCGGCCACGCCCCCTTCCAGGGAGGCCATGCGCTGTTCCAGCACGTCGGTGGTGGGGTTCATGATGCGGGTGTAGATGTTGCCCAATTCTTTGAGCGCGAAGAGATCCGCAGCGTGGTCCGTGTCCCGGAAGAGGTAGCTGGTGGTCTGGTAGATGGGCACGGCCCGGGAGCCGGTCTCACTGTCCGGATGCTGTCCGGCGTGCAACTGGCGGGTGGTGAAGCCAAGTTCGCGTTCGTGGTTGCTCATGAATGGTCGCTCCTTGTGATCTGTGTGAATGGCTGAAAAACGTGACGCGGGGAACTTCGTCCCAACAAAAAACCCCCTCATCCTGAATGATGAGAGGGTCTGGCTCGATTACGCCTTTCCGCTGAACGCCCAAAGAAAAATCCCCGATGCACGGTCTGTAGATGCGGGGATGAGCAGAAAGGAGCATGAAGCTTCTTCTCTCATCGTCCAGAACTTGTCTGCCGGAATTGGCACCCTGGCGCTTCGCAGGCATCCTTGCCTTTGTTGCCGGGTTGCCGAGGTTTCACAGGGCCGGTCCCTCCACCTCTCTGGATAAGAGTCAAGCTATTTTGTTGTAGCGCAGACTATAACAGTGCGATCGGCATTTGTCAAATGGGATAATTGGCAGGCAAGTGGGTTTTGTTGGAACGCGGATTTTACCGGATGGAGCCTGATTTTTACTGAAAATCAGGCTCCATCCGGTAAAATCCGCGTTCCAACGGCAGCATCGGATGTCCATCGATCACGGATGAGTAACGACGGGGAGGAAAAGGCGACTGGCCGGCATCTCCCCGGCCGCGGCGATGGAAACAGAGACCGGGCCATGCCAGGTGGAGACGCCGGCAGTGTCCACATCCTCCAGCCAGTACTCAAAAGCCCCATTGCCCGGATGGTCTCGGAACGCGTAGCTCGCGCCCTGGCCCAATTGCCCGCGCGGGCCGATGAGTTGTTCGTTGATGGGCGTGCGCTCGTTTGCCCCATTGGCCGAGCGATAGAGATTGAAACCGGCGACATCGATCTCCGCGCCTGTCTCCCAGGAGAGGATAATCTCATCGTTCTTCACAGCGGCCTCGAAACGAGCCAGTTCGACCAGCGTAGGGGCCTCCAGGGAGACGTAGACGTTGTCGATGCCGTATTCGTCGCGATAGTCGCTGCCGCTGATGTCATCACCTGTCCATTGCAGATAGAGAGGGTCACCGGGGTTCAGACTCACAGTAATCGTAATGGAACGAGAGGTCTTGACCCAGGTTGGCGAAGCGTCGGCCGTTGTCGGCGTGGCGTAATCCAGGGCGGGTACATCGGTATAGGGAGTGGTATAGGTGATCGAATAGGAAAAATTCAGCGAGTTCGAGCGGTCTTTGTCGTTGTAGGTCCAGATGTCATAGCTAATGAAAACCTTCGTAACCGCACTTCCGGTTTCATTGGTTCGTTTGAGTTCGATTGTCCCCGGCGTGAAGTCGCTGCCGCCTGGCTGGACGCCCAGGATCATATCGCCACTACCTACGTTGAATGCGTAGACGCCGCCTGTGGTGACACCGCCGTTCGATGTCCCCCGTGCGAAATCGCCGCTGGTCTTCGTGTCTTCAAAGGTCATGGAGCCATCCGACAAACCGGTCACGATCCACGTCTTCGAATCGAGTTGTCCCGTGGCCGGATTGGGACTGAACCCACTGCCATCGAATGTGTTGAAGTCCTCCAGTTGCGCATACGCGGTTCCACCTGACCATATCCACAATGCGATCGCGAAACTTGCGCCGAGCAGCCATTGACGCCAGTATCTGCGTTTTCTAACGCCTGTCCATTTCATCTGATTTTTCTCCTTTCCTGTGACCATTCAGCGGTGCATCCAATAGAACACAGATTGAACTGATTTAGCGGATCTGCACGGATTTTTTCACGTGATGCGATCTGCCATTATTCATGGCAATTGCATGGGTTGATGAGAGAAAGGTGGCGCGCGCGTGGAGAGAGGAATGAAACGGTAAAAATATATCGCTGAGTGCAGGTGGCGATAGAAGGCCGGTCTGCGCTCGCCGCGGGCCGAATCGGGGGCTGTTCGCATCGGCAAGGGACCTGATTATGGATATGGTTCAAACGAACCAACATGCCGAGATTCAGCCAGATCCTCTGCCATTACGACGGATCTTATAGCCGAATTCCGGAACGCGATCTGAATCGCGTTCAGTATAACACCGGAAGTCAGTTCTATTCAAACCAATAAAAGAGGAGCAGACGTCGTCTGCCCCCTTTTGTTCAGCTAAACTGAAAACGCGACGGAATCAAGGGCTTTGCAAGCGGGGCTTGCACGCGATCAATGTCGACTATCACCTGCCGGGGAGTTCCGAACTCCCCGGCAGGGTTGAACGAAATTCATGGTTTCAATCGGGCTTCAGTTTAGCTGACCGTCAGACGGTCAACGCTTGACCTCCGCCTAGCGCTTGCTGACCAGCGGCAGATAGACAGAGCGGTCGTTGTCACGGATCGTGACCGCCACATCTGCAACCGCAAGGCCATCATAGCGGTCATCCATGCTGCTGACGTGATGGTGGATGTAGTCAACCACGCCGCTGCCCGCTGGTGATTCGAAGCGGGTGTCGTTCGTGGCCGTCACCGTCACCGTCTGCGCCTGACTCCA
>JAJRVT010000139.1 GCA_024277175.1 Chloroflexota bacterium
CCTTTGGGAGATGGGCGCGATGCCGGCCGATCGCGTCCTTCGCTTTCACACCCGCAGCGGCTTGCTCACCGCCGTTCGTCAGCCTGACGGCTGGATCGAGCTCGATTTCCCAGCCACGCCGGCGCAGGCCGCACCCGCGCCTGCCGGTCTCCTGGAGGCGCTCAACCTGCCAGAGGATGTACAGCCGACCTATGTGGGGAAGAATCAGTTCGATTACATCATCGCGGTTGATAGTCCGGCGGCCGTGCGCGGGTTGACGCCTGATTTTACGGCATTGGGCGTCATCGGCATGCGCGGCGTCATGATCACCGGCCCGGCGGATGATGAGCGCTACGACTTCATCTCCCGTTATTTCGCGCCCGCGTATGGCATTGACGAGGACCCGGTGACCGGGTCCACCCACTGTTGCCTGGGTCCTTTCTGGGCGGAGCGGCTGGACAAGGGTTCATTCCTGGCCTATCAGGCCTCGGCTCGCGGGGGCGAGATGCGGGTCAGCCTGGCCGGCGAGCGAGTGCGTCTGGCCGGCCAGGCGGTGACGGTGCTGCGGGGAGAAATTGTGTCGTGAGGATGGAAACGCAGTCCGATCAGCGGTCGATGGCGACGATGATGGGCGCACCGTCGAAGCCCACGGTCACCCATCCGTCCACCACCCCATCCATCTCGTCACTGATCGTCAAAGAATCGCTGTAAATACTATATTGGGTGGCGCTCGCCGCCTCGAAGCGCAGCGTCCTCCACTCCTCTGTATCGACCGGATTCACCCACATGACATACAGATCGCGGTCATTGGCGGTGTCGTAGAACTGATACGCCAGAATATGCTCTCCGCCGGTCTCTTCGGGCGGCAGGATACGCGTGAATTCCGCGGATTCAAAGAGATCGACCATGGTGTGGTAGGCGTAGAAGACGGGTTTTTTCTGGGGCGGATCGTCGCTGGTCACCAGGCCGTTCAGATAGGCGCCGGGGCTGTCGGGCGTGTCATAGAGCATGAACCAGATGGGGGCCAGCGTATTGGCGGCCATGGTCTGCGTGAAGATTTCGACCACGTAGCGGGCCTGCACTTCATTGTCGATGACTTTGTTATAACGGCTATTGGCGCCGGTTTCCGTCACCACGATAGGCTTGTCGAAGCCGTAATCGGCCAGGATTCGGCGGAATTTCTCCACTTTTTCCAGAATGCCCGGCGGTTGAGAGGCGTGTTCCGGCCAGAAATTAGGATAGGCGTGCAGGTTCATGATGTCAAAGTAAGGGCCGCCGCCTGCATCCAGGACTGCCTCCGTCCAATGGCGCACAAACTGGCCGCCCTGGTCCTGGAACCAATCATTGGCGATGCCGCCGAACATGATTTGGGCGTTGGCGTTCGCAGCCTTCACCGCGGGATAGACGGTTTCCAGCATCCGGGCGTATTGATCTGGATAATCGCCCCAAGCGCGGGGCGCCCGATCGGGTTCATTGTAGAATTCCCAGTAATCCACCCGCGGCGAGCAGGGGGCGTCATCGACGCCGTCACCATCATAGCGCTCGACCAGTGCGGTGATAAATTCCGGCATTTCCTCGAACCCCCGTTCTTTGAGCAGGCCGTTACGCCTGTACGCCGCCCAGCCGGGGGCGAAATCCACGGTGGCGATCACGTTGACGTCCAAAAAGTTAAACGCCTCCATGATCCGATCGGCATGATCCCAATCAAACTGATCGGGCGCAGTGTTAGTCGGTTCGATCTCGTTCCAGTACATTTCCGTCCGCACCCAGCCGGCTTTGCTCTCCACCAGGGAATTAAAATACTGGGTGCTGGGCCCACTGTCCCAGTATATCTGCACCCCGAAGCGGCTGGAACGCAGTTCGGGACCAGCCACCGGTTCGCACCCTGGCTGAGGAGTTGGAGACGCCGTCGGGGGGGCTGTGGGCGTTGGCGTTGCAGCAGGGGGTGTCGTTGTCGCAGGCGTTGTGGGGACGGTGGGCGTTGTAGGCGCAGTAGGCATTATGGTTGCCGTAGGCGTTGGCGTGGAAGCGGGCGTTGGCGTTTCCGTAGCCCTTGGCGTCAGCGTCGGCGTCGGTTGCGGAGAAGGCGTGGCTGCGGCGTCCGGCGCGCTGTTGTCCAGTGCAATTGGAAGAAACGTTTCATGCATTGCGTCCTGGGCCGCAACTTTGGCGACGCGCAGGACCGTCAGGATCGATATCGATGCGATGATGGTGAAGAGGAAGATGTTCGATCGTGGTGACATATGACCTCGTTTCTCTCTGCTGTACTGTTGTTTTTAGGCTACTTCGAGAAAATAAATACACGTCATGTCCCCGGCACTTTCCAGTCGCACTCTGGTCAGCGCCAAACTCGTGACAAGTGCCGGGGACGTTAATTCCCAGGAAGGGCCTTAGTTATTGCGCGTCCGCCGTTTTTCGGACTTCCATCTGTGTATGCCAGGACTGGGCGTAGCGCCCGTCCAGAGCCAACAATTCCTCGTGACTGCCCGATTCGACAACGCGGCCCTCGTCCATGACGTGGATGACGTCGGCATGCATGGCGGTGGTGAAGCGGTGGGTGATGATGATGGCCGTGCGCTCTTTCGCCAGGGTGCGAAAGCGGGCCAGCCAGTCGGTTTCCGCCCAGGGATCCATGGCGCTGGTGGGCTCGTCCAGAATGATGATGGACGCCTGGCGCAGGAAGGCCCGGGCCAGGGCCATGCGCTGCCACTCGCCCACGCTCAGATCTGTTCCCCCCTTGAACCATTTCCCCAGTAACGTATCCCAGCTATCCGGTAGCCGGTCGACGATGTTGTCTGCCCCTGCCGCGCGCGCAGCGGCCTGGACTGTGCCGGGATCCGGCTCCGCGGAGAGATCGCCAAAGGTGACGTTGTGGAAGGCTGTATCCTGGTAGGGAACCGGGTTCTGAAAGAGAACAGTGATGGCGCGTCGCAAGGTGGGTAACGAGAACTGACGCAGGTCCGTTCCGTCCAACTCGATGCGGCCGGCCTGGGGATCGTAGAAGCGACAGAGGAGCTTGAGCAGGGTGGTCTTGCCGGCCCCGTTGGGACCGACGATGGCCGTGATCTGGCCGGCCGGGACCGTGAGATTGAAGCTATCCAGGGCCATGCGTTCGCTTTCGGGATAGCGAAAGGTCACCTCGCGGAATCGGACGCCCTCCTGGAGCGGGGCGGGCGTTGGTCTGGCGCCCGCTGCCTCGCGCACGGTCGGCTCCAGATCGAGAAACTCGAAGAGGTCACCCAGGAAGAGCATGTTGCGGTAGATCTGGCCCACATTCTCCAGCAGGGTGCGCATGAGTTTCTGGCCCTGATTGAAGGCCGAGTAGATCAGGGCCAGGTCGCCCAGGGTCAACGCGCCCTGGAGGGCCCGCCACACCATCCAGGCCATGGATGCGCCCATGACCAGCAGTGCGCCTGCGCCGGCCAGCAGGCGGGCCACGGCCTGGCGGCGGAGCAGGTCCAGCCGCTCCTGGCGCAGCTTTTTGCGCAGGGCCTGGTAGCGGGCCTGAAAGTGGGGACCGGTGTCGAAGAGGCGCAGCTCGGCCGCCACCTGACGAGCGGTGATCAGGAAGTCGTAGTACCAGATGCGGCGCTCGTCCTCGGTGGTGCGCAGCCGCCATTCATGCTCCTGCACGCCGTATTGGATTACGATCCAGAGTGCGGGTAGGGTGGAGAGGAGCAGGGCCAGGGGCAGCCACCAGCCGTAGGGGAGCAGCACCACCATCATGGCCGCCAGGGTGATGCCGTTCTGCAACAGGCCGCCCAGGTTCTCCAGCAGCGTCAACGGGCGGGTGCTGGCTTCCCGGCGGGCCCGGTGGAGGTGATCGTAGTACTCGGACGAGTCGTAGAAGGCCATGTCCAGGGCCATGGACTGGCGGTGGATCAGCGCGGAGACGTGGTCCTGGACCAGCTCGCCCTGGGCCGTGCGCACCCAACCGCTGACCCCGTTGAGTAGTTCTTGGACCAGTAGGATGACGCCCATGAGCAGGGCCAGCAGCAGCGCGGGGCGCAGGGTTTCCCAGTCGCCGCTGGATTCGATGACGGCCACCAGGCTGTTGACCAGGGCCCGGGTGAGATAGACGACCGCGGCCGGCAGCAGCCCCTGGACGACCAGGATAATCAGCCAGATCAGGGTATGGCGGGGCGCGGCCTCCCGGACCAGGGCCAGGGCGCGAATGAGGTGGGGGAGGTTGGCGAAGGCTTTGCGGAGTTTGTCGGTGAGGAAGGGGGCGTCGGCGTTCAGAGGGCTTCCTTCCCTTCTTCCTCAGGCAGCGGCAATTCCGACTGTGATGTGAAGATTCCTTTCACACCCAGGACCCACCGATAAGGGTAGAAGAAGAGGAGCGTCCACCGCGGTTTGATCCGGTATCGCTGGCGCATGTACGCGGGCGTCGGGAACAGTTGGCGCATGGCGAAGCTCGCGCGCCGGGTCCAACTGGGTTGGCCCCACAGATCCGCCCAGAATCGCTGGGCCGGCGGCCGTGATTCTGCCGTCAGCCAGCGGAAGACCCGCTCCTCGGCCGGAGAGGGGGTCAGAGCCTGGAGCCGTTCCAGCGTCGCGACCGGCACAGGTGCGGTCCAGACGTCGGCCACCAGGGGTAGCGTGCGCTGAATCGGCAGGACCATCTGGAAGTCCTGGGCGCGCATGAGCAATGTTTCCCAGCCGATGCTCGCCTGATAACGCTGAATGGTGGCGGCGATGTCATGCAGCCAGAGCAGCCCCTCTCCCCGGTGGTGGAGCCAGAGATGGGCGCACAGGTGCAGCAACTGGGCCTCCACACCCAGCATGTGCGTTTCTTCATCCTCGAAGGCCAGCGGCAGGGCCGTGGCCCAGAACCAGTCCATGTCCACCACCCGCTGGTGAAAGGGCGAGTCCAGCAGGCTCCAGTGCAGTTCCAGCGTCATTTCAGGGAGCAGGGCGGGAGCGGGGCCGGGCTTGACCAGCGCGATCTCGTTTTCATAGGCCAGGGTGGCGCCGTCGTGTACCTCCACCCCCTGTATGGCGTAGCCCTGGGCTTGGAGGATGGCCAGGGCCCGGGGCATGTCCTCTTTATGGACCAGCAGGTCTACGTCCACCATGGGACGCAGCCCGGGATCGGCGTAGACGGTCACGGCCAGGGCTGCACCCTTGAGCACGATGGCCCGGACGCCAGCCCCGGAAAGAGCATGCAGGACCCGCGCCAATGCCTCGAAGCGCAGTGCGTTGCTCATGGCGGTCAGCAGGTAGGCGCTGTGAAGCCGGGAGAGAACGTCGGCGGGCGGATCGTCCTGTCCGCGCCATACCCGGTAGAGCAAGGGCGCCACCCGCTCTTCCATGGCCAACCGTTCGATTTGCTTCCATTCGGCCGACGTCAGATCTGGGAGCGGCGACCGATTGCGCGGCGGGTCGCCGGGCGCGCAAAGACCACGCAGCGCGGCCAGGATCGTCGTCTGCGCGGCCTGGGGCAGGGGGCTATTTCTCCGGCTTATGGGTCGCATGCTGGGTGAAAATGTCGACCCGTTCATCTCCAGACCCGTTGCGGCGCTGCCTGCTGCGACCATCTCCGGCGCGACCAGCATAGGGGCTAGGTGGCGTCATGGAAGCCAGGCTATCGGCCATTTCATCGTCGCGTCGATAGTACTGGCGGTAGTAGTTGTACTGGTAGTAGTAATAGTAGGAGCCGGAACCGCGGGTTGGCATGCGGTTGAGCACCGCACCCACCACATGCGCGCCCACCTGGTCGAGCGCGGCCAGGGCGCGTTTGGCCATTTCGATGCGGGTGCAGCCTGTGTATAGCGCCAGTAGCACGCCGTCGACCAAGGTGGAGAGCACCGCTGTGTCAGCGACGGCCGTGGTGGGTGGGCTGTCGATGATGATGATATCGGTCTCCGTTTTCAAGCGCTCCAAGAGATCATGCATGCGTTGCGACCCCAGCAATTCAGCCGGATTCGGGGGCAGGGGGCCCGTGGTCATCACGCGTAGAGTAGGGGCGACGGTCTGTTGCAGGAACGGATTGATTTGAATTGGATCGCTCAACAGGGCCGTGGTCAGTCCTATATTGTTGATCAGCTTGAATTGTTTATGTTGCTGGGGACGGTGCATATCAGCATCGATCAGCACGACTTTACGGCCTGCCTGGGCCAGGGCCAAGGCCAGATTTGCGGCGATAACGGTTTTTCCCTCGCCCGGCGCGGAGCTGGTGATCAGGAGCGCGTCCAGTTCGCGGGCCACGGCTACGAATTGCAGGTTTGTGCGCAGGATACGGTAACTCTCCGCCCCCTGGGAATGGGGACTGGACAACATGACCAGTTCATCTTTCTTCTCCTTACCACTCATGACCGGAATGGCCCCCAGGGTGGATATGCGCAGATGCTTCTCCACGTCGTCCGAATTCTTGACCGAGTCATCCAGATATTCGAGCAGATAGGCCCCGCCTGCGGCCAGGACCAGACCGGCGGCCGCGGCCAGCAGGATATTGAGCCAGAATTTGTTGTCGATGGGATCGCCCGCGTGCGGCTTCTCGATGACGGTGATGGCGTTGGTGGCCCCCTGCTGGGTGGTGCTCAGCAGGTTCGTGAAATTGGCCTGCAGGGAGGCCAGTTTGTCCTGGAGCGCGGCGATTTGGGTTTGGGCGTCCTGGATCTGGCGGGCGCTGAAAAGGGTGGCCAGTTCGTCCTGCTTGGCCTGGATCTCTTCCTTAGTGGCCTGGATATCGGTCTGGAGGTCGTTCAACTCGTTGCTGACGAACTCCGTCCGTTGCTGATCCTGGTTCCCGGTGGGGCTAAGGCGGATCAGTTGCTGGAATAGTTGCTCGGCCACCGCGCGCGCCCGTTCCGGGTCGGTGTCCGTCACCCGCACTTCCAGCAACTGGGTGTTGGGGATCACCCTGGCCGTGTAGGGAGGCAGCCACTCCAAGCCCAGTGCGGCCATGGTCGGCTGCCGGACGACATCCCGATTGAGCAGGTCGGCGTAGGTCTCGGCCAGTTGCTGGGAGAGCCAGAACTGGGCGCTGTTGGGGTTGGGGTCGTTGATGGCTCCACCCACGATCGCCGACGTTCGCGATTCGTAGCGCACCGGCTGTTGGTTGATGTACCAGTAGGTCGAACCGGCTGCAATGGCTGTGGACAGGAACAACAGCCACCACCAACGGCGTAACGGTTGAAAAAAGTCTCTTAGTTCAATAGTATCCATGTGATTCACTTATCTCGTGTCGAAAAGAGGCGGACCGGCGCGAATTTCGCCAATAATGATTTTGACACGAATTGATCGAAATTTCACGAATTGAAAAAATAAATTCGAAAAATTCGCGTAATTCGTGTCTGATCCTCTTCCGCCTACCGCGTCCATATCGGATCCCAATCTTCCCATTCGTTGTTGCTGATGTTGTGCGGGTTGCTTCCGTCCGCGTTCATCACCCAGAGTTGACGCCGTCCGGAGCCGCGGTTGGAGTAGAAAACGATCTGGCTTCCGTCCGGCGACCAACTGGGGTGTTTGTCCCATTCCCAGTCGTTGAAGGTCAGACGGACCGGGTCGCCGCCACTGGCGTTGATAACGTAGATCTCATCGTTGCCTACGTCCGTGCTCACAAAGACGATCTGATCGCTGACCGGTGACCAATCCGGATCGTAGGTCATGTTTTTCAAATTCGTGATCTGGCGTGTGGTGCCATACTCGTGGTTGCGAATTTTGATCTGGTGCACCCGATTGTCATCTCGTTCTACGATGGCCTCGCGCTTGCCGTCAGGCGCTTTGCCCAACTGCTGGGCCGCCAGGGGGAAGACCCACGGCTGGGTGACCAGGCTCACCGCGCTCGTGGTCGGGTCCATGACGTAGGTCGCTTCCTGACCGCTGCGGTTGGATTTGAAAATGATCTTGTTGCGCAGGAAATCGGGCAACACATCGGGCGGCAGTGGCGACGCTGTCGGCGTGGGTGTGAAGTTGGCGCTGGAGATGAGCAGCGGCACCGGCGTCGGGGCCGGCGGCGGCACTCGGGTGATCACCACCGCATTCCACGGCAGGGGGGTGGGCGTGCCCTCCACCTGGGCCCGGGATTGGGCCAACGCCTGCTGGGCCGCGGCCGTGGCCGCGTTGCCGGGCGTGGCCGTGGCGTAAACGTACTCGGCCAGTACGGCATTATACGGCAAGGGCGTGCTGGTGGGCAAAGCGTCGTCCGCGGCCACCCGCGTCGCCTCCAGGACCTGGGCCGCGGCCGTGGCCACGTTTTCGGGCGGCGGCGAGGGGAGGATCAGGACCGGGGTGACGAAGTCCGTGGGCACGGGGGTGAAGGTGCCGGTGGTCAGGGCCACCGCGGTGGCGTACTCAGCCATGACCGTGGCTTCGGCGTCATTGGCTGGCGTGGGCGTTTCGAGCGCGACCGGCGGCAACCCCTGGATCAGGGCCGCAGCCTGCACCGTGGCTAGATTCTCCGGGAAGGGCGTGGGCGTATAGACGTCGTAAGGAACAGGGGTGTAGGTCCCTGTGACCTCGGCCACGGCTGTCGCCGTGTTGGCCATGGCCACCACTGTCACGATATTCTCGGGCACAGGCGTCAGCGTGGCCACGATGAAAGGTTTGGTGGGCAGGGGCGGCGGCGTGGGTGGGGGCGGCCCCAGGTTCAGTTCCAGTTCGGGGACGTTGCCGGCCGTCTTGGGACCCTGGCCGCTGTCCCAGGCGAAGAGGTTGTCGCCTCCTTCCGGGTTGGGAAGCACGCGCAGGGTCACCGACTGCGCGCCGTCCAGCAACTGCTGTTCCAGCCAGGCCCGGGCGGTCTCATCCAGGGTCAGTTCATTGACCTCTTTGTCACC
>JAJRVT010000140.1 GCA_024277175.1 Chloroflexota bacterium
ATCGTCCCTTTGACCCGGCGTTGGCGATGCCTGCCTGATGACCTATGCGTTATGTAATCTAAACCTTTGTTCTTTATCCGTTTGCTCTCACATTTCGTCAATTAGGGACTTGACATCAAAGAGAGAATCTACGCTAGACAAAGCTACGCTAGACAAAGCTAAAGAGCGCGCGGACAATGGTATTCGTCGGGACCATGATGATGTTGGGCGCAAAAAAGATGACCGCAAAGATGATCAACATGCCATACTGGGCCAACTGGGCCCGCAACTTAAACGTGTCGCCCGGCAGCAGGGCAAAGAGCACGTGGGAGCCATCCAGCGGGGGGACCGGGATCATGTTGAAGACGAAGAGCAGCACATTGATCTGGATGAACGAAAAGAGAAACTGGGAACCCATACCATTGTTCACCAGGCCCGACCCCAGGAGCAGCGCGCCCACAAACGCCAGCGCCAGATTGGTCAACGGCCCGGCGATGGCCACCAGAATTGAGCCTAACTTGGGATCCATGTCGATATTGCGCGGGTTCCACATAACCGGTTTGGCCCAGCCGAAACCAACGAAAAAGATCAATACCGCGCCGATGGGGTCGATATGCGCTATCGGGTTGATGGTCAGTCGCCCCTGGATCCTGGGCGTATTGTCCCCCAGCGCGACCGCCGTCGCAGCATGAGCGAACTCGTGAAGGGGCAGCGCGATGAAGACGATGGCCGCCGCGGCCATGAGCCAGGCCGGGTTGAGCATGTTCCCGCCACGGGTGAACAGCCAGTAGACCAGCAGCGCGCCCAGGACGGCGATCACGATCATTTGATTGCGCGTCAACGATTTCCAGCCGCCGCCAGGTGAATTTGAATACATTGTTTCTTCCTTACCCTCTTTTTTCACGCGACGTCGCGATCGACGCCGACCATAGCCGCTCAATTATAGCACGCCCACGCTCTGAACGCATGATCCTCGCCACCCTGTCACCTTGTCACCCCCTCACCTTGTCACCTATAATATCCCCTATGTCTGAACGTTCCTGGAAGATAGTCTCGATCGTTTCACTGGCGTTGATTCTGATTGGTCTTTTGATCTGGCGGCCTTGGCAAGGCGGACGACCGGTCAGCCTGGGCCCCCAGCAGCGTGTGGAGACCATCAACCCCAAAATGGGCGTCCACACCCGGCTCACCGACGAGGTGGAGCCGGCCAAGATCAAGCGCACCCTGGAGATGGTGCGGGAGATGGGCGCGCCCTGGATCGTGGAATACTTCCCCTGGGCCTACATCCAGCCCCGCCCGGACGCGCGCAACTGGGTCCACGCCGACGATGTGGTCAACCACGCCAACCGCCAGGGACTGACCGTGGTCGCGCGCCTGGGCTTCGTGCCGGAATGGGCCCGCCCCAAGGGAACCACGCCCCTCTACCTGGACGAGGAGCATTTCGAGGACTTTGGCCGCTACGCCGCCGAGTTCGTGACCCGGTACGCGGGCAAGGTGGACTACGTCATCATCGGCAACGAGCCCAACCTGGCCCTGGAATGGGGCTACCAGCCGGTGGATCCCGCCCAGTATGTGCGGCTACTTCAGGTGGTCTATCCCATGATCAAGGAAGCCAACCCGGACGTGCAGGTGCTGGCCGGCGCGCTGGCCCCCACCCTGGCCCCACCCGGCAGCGAATGGGGCGTGAACGATCTGGACTACCTCCAGGCCATGTACGACGCCGGCGCGGCCGACTATTTCGACATCCTGGCCATCCACGCCTATGGCGGCGTCTTCTCACCCGACGAACCGGCCGCGACCGACGAGATCAACTTCCGCCGGGCCGAGTTGCTGCGCCAGATCATGGTGGAGAACGGCGATAGCCACAAGCAGGCCATGATCACCGAGGCCGGCTGGAACGATCACCCCCGCTGGACCCGGGCCGTGCGTCCCGGCCAGCGCATCGAGTACACCATCCGCGCCTACGAGATCGCCCAAGAGGAATGGCCCTGGCTGGATGCGATCGCCATGTGGGTCTTTCGCTTCCCCTGGGACCAGAAGAGCTATCAGGACTATTTCACCTTCGTGGACACCGACTTCGAACCCAAACCCATCTATGAAGAGGTGCAGCGCTACGCCAGGGGGGAGGCCCAGTGAACCGGAAGCGTTCATCACGCGAATGGAAATGGCTGGCGCGCACAGCCTGGATCCTGGGCCTGCTGGTGGGTGTGGGCGCGCTGGCCGCGATCCTGGCGCCGGGAGGCTTGAACCCCGTCAGTCTGCTGTCGGGCCGCGACGGAACCTGGGAGTCCATGCAGTCCGGCGGCGTCTGGCGCGTCGGCCTGGACCCCAGCTTCCCGCCCTTCGAAACGCTGGACAAAGCAGGCCAGCCCGTGGGCTATGACGTGGACCTGGCCCGGCGCATGGCCGCGGAGTGGGGGCTGGAGGCCGAGATCGTGGCTATTGGCTACGACAGTCTGCTGGACGCGCTCCAGGCCGACCGCGTCGACAGCGTGGTCAGCGCCCTGCCCTACGACCCGCGCGAGACCAAAGACTTCCGCTTCTCCCCGCCCTATTTCGAGGCCGGCATCCGGCTGGCCGTGCCCGCGGGGTCGCCCATCGATGATGTGGATAAGTTGGACGATCACACCGTGGCCGTGGAGTGGGGTAGCATGGGCGACATGGTGGGGCGGCGCCTGAAGCGGGAGGGAGCGGCCATCGAACTGGTCCAAGTCCCCACGCCGGTGGAGGTGCTGGATGCGTTGCTCGCAGGTGACGCCGACGCCGCGCTGATCGACAACGTGACCCTGCGTCAGGCCCAGGGGCGGGGAGTGCGGGTGCTCGCCGTCGGCCCCGCGCTGGAGAGCAACCCGTACGTCATCGCTTCGCCCTACAAGGCGGACGAACTGGGCGACCAAATTGCGGAGACCCTGGCCCGTTTCCAGGAGAATGGCGTCATGGCGGAACTGGAGGAGACCTGGTTTGGGCCGCCGCCCGCCCCTTGAACGTCATCTGGTGATCAGGGAATGAAAGAGGATCTGATCATCGGTTGCGATCTAAAAAAGCCCCGGCGACTCCTCCCTTTCCTTTTCATCGTTGCCCGCCTTGATTCACCAGACATAGGCGCCGCCCGGCAGGCTGGCGCTGAGTTGAAAGCGGCACGCCTGTCCGCCATTTTCGCACCCGGCCGCGGCGGCCGTCGTATCCTTGTCATAGCTGACGCCCCAGTCCAGCTCGCCATCCGACAGGGCCTGATTCTCATTTTGGCAATTGGCCCAATCCAGTTAAACTCATATTATAGCTACGCGGGATCGAAAAGGGGGTGTCCCAAATGCTACGGGACCGCATTCCGGGATTCGGTCCAGCCATCTCCGGTCACAGCCCATGTTGTAGCCGAATCCCGAAATGCTTTCACCCGCTTTGAACACACCCGTCTGAAATGATCGCCACAGGAGCCGTTCATGACCACTATCCCCAGCCCACCTCCGTCCATTTCTACGCGTGCATCTGGAGAAGTGCGGATTGGCCTCTGCGCGGACACCCATTACTGGCCCCAAGGCGGCAACCTGGTGGGCGGCGAGGGCAACATCCAGTTGGTGGGAGAGTCCGCCCGGCTGCTATCCCAACTGACCGCCGAACTGGCTGTGGCCGATCTGGACCTGGCTCTGCACCTGGGTGACTTCACCTGCGGCGGCGGCTATTTCGAGATGCCCCTCGCCGACTTCCACGCTGCGGTGGACGCGACCCATGAGGCCCTCACCCAACTTCAGCCGCCTGTCTATGGCCTGCCCGGCAACCACGACTGCCCGCCGGGCGGCGGACGCTGGACCCGCGTAGAAGAGCGCTGGGGCCTGGCGCCGGGCCTGGGTCGCACCATCGAGCTATCCCACGCGCGTCTGGTGTTGATCAACGCCCAGGGCCACTCGGATGAGCAGATCGCGGCCGCGGCGCCCGGCGATCCCATCTACGGCTGGGTGAACGATGCCGAGTTGGCCCGTTTCGAGCGCGCGCTGGCCACGGCGGGCGACCGTCCGGTCATCGTGGGGCTGCATCAACTCTTGCGTCCGTGGAACAACGACCGCCCCTGGAAGGATTTCTACGCGGTGGAGAACGCGGATACGGTCCTGGAGACCATGGCGCTGTATAATAATGTGCGCGCTGTCTTCCAGGGCCATGCCCACCGCTTCGACGTCCAGCAGGCGAACGTGGGCGGACGCAACGTCTGGTTCATCATTGCGCCCGCGGTGGTCGAGTATCCGCTGGGCTGGCTCCATTTGACGCTAACGCCCGGCCAGTTGCGCGTTCAACTCCGTTCGCTCAACATACCCGACCTGTTGGACCTGACTCGCGACGCCGGCAACGGCCAGACATGGCGAGCGGGCGAGGCGGAATGGAGCGACTTTACAATCGATCTTCGTTGAGAAAGGACCCGGCTGTGGAACCTGGCAAACCCCTCAAATCTGATGAACTGGTTCATCGCTGCAACCCCGATCAGTTTTCATTCGACACCACCGACGACCTGCCCGATCTGGACGGCTTCATTGGCCAGGAGCGGGCCATCGAGGCCATCCGTTTTGGCGTGCGCATCGACCGGCCCGGCTACAACATTTTTGCGCTCGGCCCCACAGGCGCAGGCAAAAATACACTGGTTCACCGCTACGCCCGGGCCCGGGCCACGGAGGAGCCGCCACCCGACGACTGGTGCTACGTCAACAATTTCGACCAGACGTCGAAGCCGCGCGCGCTGCGGCTGCCCGCCGGCAAGGGCAAGCAGTTCAGCCAGGATATGAAGCGCCTGGTGGAAGAGTTGCAGACCACCCTTTCTTCTGCGTTCGAAAGCGAAGAGTACCAGGCCCGGCGGCAGGCCCTGGAGGCCGAATTTCAGGAGCGTCAGCAAGAGAGTTTGAAGGATATTCAGGAGCAGGCCAAAGAGCGGGGGCTCGCCCTCTTGCGTACCGCGGGCGGCCTGGTCTTCGCGCCGCTGAAGGAAGACGGCAGCGTACTCGAGCCTGAGGAGTACGAGAAGCTGGATGAAGAGAAGAAGAAGCATCTCCAATCCGAGGTCGAGGTGATGCAGGAGCGCCTGCAGAAGGTGCTCTACCAAGTGCCGCGCTGGGAGCGGGAATTCAGACAGCGGCTGCGCGATCTGAACCGTGAGGTGGCGAGCTTTGTGTTAAAGGATCTGCTCAACGATATACGCACCTCATATGCGAAGATGCCGGCCGTGATCGAACACCTGGATCATGTCCAGGCCGATGTGCTCGACAACCTGCAATTTATCCTGGGCGGCAGTGGCGGAGGGCAAGGGGGCGATGAACCCAACGCCGTGCTCCAGTCCGTGCGCGCCGGCGCGGCCACCCGCCGCTACCAGGTCAACCTGCTGGTGGATTCCTCTGCCAGGGAGGGGGCCCCCGTCATTTACGCCAGCAACCCCTCCTATCTGAACCTGATCGGTCGGGTGGAGCAGATGGCCCAG
Organism: Chloroflexota bacterium; assembly: GCA_024277175.1. Classification (GTDB taxonomy): domain Bacteria; phylum Chloroflexota; class Anaerolineae; order Caldilineales; family Caldilineaceae; genus JAJRVT01. The sequence continues at coordinate 5,435 of JAJRVT010000140.1, forward strand.
ATGGGCGCGTTGATCACCGACTTCACCCTCATCAAACCCGGCTTGCTCCATGAGGCCAACGGCGGCTATCTGATCCTGGACGCGATCAAGGTGCTCTCCAGCCCCTATGCCTGGGAAGGTCTCAAGCGCGCACTCCAGTTTGGCGAAATCCGCATCGAATCGCCCTATGAAATGTTGAGCCTGACCAGCACCGTCTCCCTGGAACCGGAACCCATTCCGCTAAACGTCAAAATCATCATGATGGGCGAACGACGGCTCTACTACTTGCTGGCGGCCTACGATCCCGATTTCGCCGAACTCTTCAAAGTGGCCGCGGACTTTGACGACGAGTTCGTCTGGGACGAGGACAGCCAGCAGCTATACGCCCAACTAATCAGCGCCATCGCCCGCCGGGAACAGTTGAAACCCTTCGAGCGGGCGGCGGTGGCGCGTATCATCGAACAGAGCGCGCGCTTGGTCAATGATTCGGAGCGGCTGACGGCGCGCATCCAGAACGTGGTCGATCTGATGGAGGAGGCCGATTACCTGGCGGACGAAGATGACGCACAGACGGTCAGCATTCAGCATGTCCAACAGGCCATCGACGCCCAGCTTTACCGCAACAACCGAGTCAGCCAACGGATGCAGGAAGAGGTCCTGCGCGAGACGATCCTGATCGATACTGAGGGTGAACAGGTGGGACAGATCAACGGCCTGGCCGTGTTGCAACTGGGCGCCTACGCCTTTGGCAAGCCGTCACGCATCACCGCCACTGTGCGCATGGGCAAAGGCGAAGTCGTCGACATCGAACGCGAGGTGGATATGAGCGGTCCCATCCACTCCAAGGGCGTGCTCATTCTCTCCAGCCTGCTGCGGGCCCGCTACGCCTATGACCGCCCCCTCTCCCTCTCGGCCAGCCTGGTGTTCGAGCAGTCCTACGGCGGCGTGGACGGCGATAGCGCATCGTCCACCGAACTCTACGCCCTGCTCTCCGCCATCGCGCAGGTCCCCATCAAGCAGTCCCTGGCCGTGACCGGATCGGTCAACCAACTGGGCCAGATCCAGGCCATTGGCGGCGTCAACGAAAAGATCGAAGGGTTTTTCGAGCTCTGCCAGGCGCGCGGGCTGACCGGTGACCAGGGCGTGCTGATCCCGGCTGCGAATGTGAAACACCTCATGCTACGTCAGGATGTGGTGGACGCGGTGGAGGCAGGCCGGTTCGTCATCTATCCGGTGGCGACCATCGAGGAGGGCATCGAGCTGCTCACCGGCATGCCGGCCGGCGAGCGGGATGAGGAGGGCCGCTACCCAGAGGGGAGTTTCAACCGGCGGGTGGAGGACAAACTGACGGAGATGATGGAAAAGCGTATCGCCCTGGATCGGAAGAGCAGGGGCGAAGATCGGGATGAAGATCAGAACCAGAACGATGATGAAGGTCAAGCCGAGGATGAAAAGGCGGATGTGAATGAGTGAGTAAGCGTCCAAGCGTTGCATACCCTATCACCTTCCAGGAAGGTCGGCGCTCAACGCTCGGACATCTCCTGAGGACGAAAAATCATGCAAGAAAATCAAACAGAGCAACAAGAGGAAACGCAGCAGTCCGCTGCGCCCGCCGCACCGGTTCAGGAGACGCCCCGCATCCTGGTAGCGTTGGACGCTTCGCGCAACAGCCTGACCGCGCTCAAGGCCGCGGCCGAACTGGCCTCGCTCATGCACGCTGATCTTCAGGCCGTTTTCGTCGAGGACGTCAATTTACTTCGTCTCGCGGGGCTGCCGTTCGTCCACGAGATCGGCCTCTATTCGGCCATCCGGCGTCCCTTTGACGGTCCCACAGCGGAGCGGGAGTTTCGCATGCTGGCCAACCAGATGCGTCGGGCCGTAGCCCAGACCGCGGTGTCAGCCCGGGTCAACTGGTCATTCCAGATCGCACGCGGCAATGTAGAGCAGGAGTTGTTGACGGCTTCGAGCGCGGCCGAACTGCTGACGTTGGGCCGGGTGGGACGCACGCCGGGCAAACGATTCGGCTCCACGGCCCAGCGCGTCATTCGTCAGGCACTCTGTCCCGTCTTTCTGCTGGGCGATGAGGGGCTGACCTACCCCCTGGCGGTGATTCACACCGGTTCGCCGGCGTCAGAGCGCACCCTGGGATTGGCGGCCATTCTCATGCAGGGGCGGGACGAGGCGGTTCGGCTGTTCGTGATGACCGATCCGGACCACAACGGCGAAGAGCGCGTCCATCGCGCCCAACGGTTAATGCAGGGATTGGAAAAACAAAATTTGCAGGGTAAAATCATATTGATCGACAGCCGCGAAGAATTGCCCCAAATCCTACACGCAACCGGTCATGGGACCTTAGTCCTGCCAGTGGAACTGGCTTCGCTGCTGGACACCGTCAGTTGTTCGGCAATTCTGGTTCGGTGATAGTAACGACGACAGAGCGCGGATTGAGCGGATTAGGCGGAGTCAGCCGGATTTTTAACAACCTGTGAAATTCGGCCCAATCCGCTCAATCCGTAGTCCATTGTCAGGATTGTGACTGTTCAGCGATTCCCATTGGAACGCGGATTTTTACGGATCCAGGCTGGATTTTCACGGATTTTTTGTGAAAATCCGTGAAAATCTGCTTTTATCAGCGCAAATCCGCGTTCTACCGAAGCTTGGCTGAACAGTTACTCAGGATTTTAAAAACCACAAAAAAAACGGAGGGATGATGATGAAGCGTCGAACGTCAGCTGTCTGGAAATGGGGGGCGATGTGGTTGGCGTTATTGATTTTGATGGGGATGGTGGGAGCCTGTGGCGCGGCGAGCGCACCGGCGACGCCCGCTCCCACCGCACAGCAGAGCCTGGAGCCGTCCAGCGGCGAGGGGAGCCCGGTGACTGCGATCCGCTATAGCCCTGACAGCCAACTGTTGATCACCGGCCACGACAACGGCGCCGTACAGATTTGGGATGTGGACGGCGCACCCCAACAGGCGTTAGACGCCCACAACGGCCCTGTGCGGACTGTGGCCGTCAGCCCCGATAATCGCTATGTGGTTTCGGCCGGCATGGACAAACGCACCCTCCTCCATACCAGCGACGGCAGCCAGACTGATGAATTGGAAAAGTCGCTGGCGTGGGCCAACACGGTTGATTTCAGCCCGGATGGGATGCAACTGGCCGTCGCTTTTTGGGAAAAACTGGAACTGTGGTCTATGGACAACCTGGAAGCCGGCCCAGCCCAGGTCAAGGAGTTGGAACCCAGCATCAGCATGGCCTATTGGGCGCCGGATGGCGAGTCCATCATGATCGCCATGTCCAACACCGGGCTGGCCCAACCCGCGATCCTGCGGGTGGACCCGCGTAACAGCCAAGTGGTGCAAACCGTACATCCAACCGCGGCCGCACAGGCGGCCATCTTCAGCCCGGACGGTCAGCGTATGGCCACGGCTTCAGACGAAGATGTACAGGTCTGGAACGTGGATAGCGACTCGGCGCTTCAAACGCTGGCGGTCACCAACGCGGCGGCATTGGCCTTCAACGAGGATGGATCCGTCCTGGCCACCGCTGCTCACGACCATCAGAACAAGCTCATCGTCACCTTTTGGGATGTGGCCAGCGGTGGGTCGCAACGAAGCGTAGAGACCGACATCAGCGGTGAAGTCATGGCCGCTTTTGCGCCGGATGTCAGTGCGTTGGCCGTCGGCCTGGCGGATGGGCGTGTGAAAATTGTGGGTCTGGCGGAGTAGAGATGTAAAGCGTAAAGCGCGAAGACGCCGCGCCCTCACGCTTTACATCTTTTCCTGAGGAGGCCGAAAGGCCGCCAAAAGAGTGCATTTCAGTTTAGGGGCAAGTCGCCTTGAACTGTAAGTTCAAGGCGGCCACGACCTGATATTCGCCTCCAAACTGAAACGCCCCCCCGCCCAAAAACCTGATTGACGTGCAGAATACATTTGTGCTAAAATACACAATGGAATGAACGTTAATTATTAACAGCGCCCACATACCAATCATATCCCGGTGAACAATATGACTTCCAAATACGAGAGAGCGAATGCCAGCGATGGTCAGTCCCGTATCCCTGATATTGTCATCGGCCGGCTCCCTATTTATCTGCGCAGTTTGAAAATCCTGCTCAGCCAGGGGCAAACGGTCACCAACAGTCAGGAATTGGGCGATCGCCTGGGGATCAGTTCAGCCCAGATCCGTAAGGACCTCAGCCATTTTGGGGAGTTTGGAAAGCAGGGCACGGGCTATGATGTGGCCTATCTTTGCAAACAGTTGGAGAAGATCCTTCAGGTGGATTGCATCTGGCCAGTGGTGTTGGTGGGCGCAGGCAACCTGGGGCACGCGCTGGCATCCTACGCCGGGTTCGAAAATCGAGGATTTCGCATTGTCGGCGTCTTTGACAACCAACCCGATAAGATCGGGACGCATGTGGGATCGTTGCAGGTCGAACCGTTGACGCAACTTCCCGCCCATGTGGCTCGCCATCATTGCCGGATCGCGATCCTGGCTGTGCCAACGAAAGCAGCCCAGAATGTGGCCAATCTGCTCGTCGAGATCGGCATCAAAAGCATTCTCTGCTATGCGCCGATCACCTTAAACCTACCGGAAGGAATCCGCGTTGAGTACATCGACCCGGTGATCCACTTCCAGCATATGACCTATTATCTGGAGAAAGATTGTCTGAAGACGTAGCCAGGTGATAGTTACCGAATCGGCTGTTTGCGGGCCAACCCCTGCCCGCGCGGATAAAGGTCCGGCGTACGCCGGACTTTTTTGATCAGTAAAATAAAACGTCGCCCTTCCACAAAAGGGATCTCCACGGGGACCATGCGCGTGGTCTCTCCGCCCAAGACGCCGATGGCCTTGCGCGCAGCCACAAATTCCTCAGGCGCGCCCGGTCCTTTGTAGATCAGCGCGTAGCCTTCCCTGCGCACCAGGGGCAGAAGGTATTCAACCAGCGTATTCAATGGCGCGACCGCGCGCGCCGTCACCGCATCAAACTGGCCGCGATAGGCCGGACGTCGTCCCAATTCCTCGGCGCGCCCCTGGACGGTCTCCGCGTTGGAAAGGGCCAATTCGTCGATCACCTGTTGTAAAAATTGAATTTTCTTACCGGTGCCGTCCATCAACGTCAGCCTTATCCTCGGTTCGGCGATCTTGAGCGGGATGCCGGGAAAGCCAGCCCCCGTCCCCACGTCCACCAAGTGAAGAGGACGCCGTATAGGCAACGTCACCCCCAATTCCTCGGCCAGAATGGGCGCGCCGGCCAGGCTGTCCAGAAAATGTTTAGCCTGAACCTCCTCGTAGTCAGTGATAGCCGTCAGGTTGAATTTGCGATTCCACTGCACAAGCGCCTGATAATAGCGCTCGAACTGATCAAGCTGGGCCGGCGTCAGATCAACGCCGAGGGTGCGGGCGCCGGCTCGCAACTGCTGCATCTGGGTGGCTGGGTCAAAACGGTTCGCGGTCATAGAGCGTTCTGTGAATATGGCTGGCGTAAACAAGACGACTGCGGACTTGGGGCAGCTCGATTGTAGCACGCTTCAGGCCCAGGGCAAAGGCGCGCGGGTCGCGCGCCCTCGCCACTGTTTACTTGCCACAAGTGATAATTCTTCATATAATTCAGATGAATAATTATCATGAAAATGATAAAAATTAACGATGCCCTGTTGGCGACAGCGGCATGCGAGCGAACGTCGCCAAGCGTCCGAAAGCGATCAAGGGAGCCTATGCAGACTTTTTGCGGTTTAACCACAGATGGCATGTACGATTATTTGGCGGCCATCTATAAATTGGGGCGGGGCGGAGAAAAAGTGACGACAACCGCATTGGCCGAGCGGATGCACGTCTCTCCGGCCGCGGTGAGCAGCATGCTCAAGCGCCTGGAAGAGTATGGGCTGATCGAACGTTCGCCCGCCCGCGGCGTCGTCCTGCCAGAACAGGGACGCCTGGCCGCCTTACAGTTGATCCGTCGCCACCGTCTGCTGGAGGTCTTTATGCTGGAGATCATGGGGTTCACATGGGATCAGGTGGACGCTGAAGCCCACCGCATGGAGCACGCCATCAGCGCAGAATTCGAGGACCGGATCGACCGCCTCTGCAACCATCCCACCCATTGCCCCCACGGCGATCCCATTCCTCGCAAGGATGGCTCCTTGCCCGACGAGGCGTTGACGCCCATGTTGGCCATGAGACCGGGGGAGCGGGGCGTGTTGCGGCGGGTGGGGTTCACCGACGCCAGGGTGTTGCGTTACCTGGAGCGCCTGAGCCTGGTGCCGGGGCGACGGCTGCGGCTGATCGAACGCGCACCTTTCAACGGACCGGTCACGCTGGAAGTGTCACCCGCCGGGACCAACGGACACAACGACCAGCCCCCCCAGACGCAGGTATTGGGCAACGAACTGGCGGACCAGTTGTTCGTCGCTGTAGGCGAGTAGTTCCCCTCTTACTCAAGCGTTACGAGGAAAGCGCGTTTCCAGACATGAAGTCAACCTATACGCTACGAGAAAAGGGGAAGACGTCAACGTCTTCCCCTTTTTGTTCGATTCCAAAACGGCTTCACACGCCCCCCTCGAAAAGGGTGAACCGCTCTGGCTTGCGAGATTCGATTGCTGCGCCTGAAGCGCCTGGCGGTTCCGGTTAGGTCCGGTACCGATACGTGATGCGCCCGCGGGTCAGATCATAAGGGCTCATTTCCACCTTCACCCGATCGCCCAGCAGTACGCGAATGTAGTACTTGCGCATTTTACCCGACAGATACGCCAGCACTTCGTGGCCGTTCTCCAGTTCAACCTTGAACATGGCGTTCGGCAGTGTATCGACGATTTTTCCTTCCAGAACAACGGCTTCCTCGGCCATATCCCCCCATCTCGCTATCAAGTTGATATTACGATAAATCAGTTTGTTTTCGAAGTGGCCGCCCGCTTAGGATTAGCGGCTAAATAGCTTCAGTGACCTTCCTGTAAGCTCAGAGCTTCCAGGAAGGTGAATTCGATGACTTATTTACTCGCCGGCCCTTAACGCTGGGTGCGGCGCGCCTTGCGGATCGCCTTCTGACGCTTGATGCGACGCACTTCGCTTTTAGACGTAAACCAGCGCTTCTGGCGGACAGTCGGCAAAATGCGCGATTCGGCCACAGATTTGCGAAAACGCTTCAGAATGCTTTCCTGGGATTCCCCGGGTCGCAGTTCGACACTAATGACGCTCACCCCCTCACGATTATCGACTCGAATCGACCGGCCACTGCACATAAATGCTGCGAATGGAGCTATGGGTGACCGCGATTTCAGGCAAACAAAGCCTGTCAGACGCTGATCCTACGCTTCTGACAGGCATTATACAAGCAACTCAGTTGCCAAGCTATAGTATACTTCAGACCGGCGGGTCCAGCCAAAATCGGCGCGGCGCGGCATTTTACATCCAACGCGCCAGACTCCGACCGGTCTGAAGCCTGCTATCCCTGGTCTTCATCCGATGATGGCGACTCATCGCCGTTGGTTTCGGACGTCTCATCCGCGCTCACTTCCGGCCCGGCTTCCTCCACCGCGGTTTCTTCCGCTGCGCTTTCTTCGGCTGCCGGTTCCGGCTCTTCGGGCGTTTCGATGAGCGACTCCACAGTGACGCCCGCATCCTGAGCCTGGCGTACGCTCAGGCCCACCCGCTGCCGTCGCGGATCGATACGCAGAATTTTGGCGGGAACCTTGTCACCCGGCCGCACTGTCTTCAGCGGCTCGGCCACGGTGATATCGGCCAGCTCGGAGATGTGGATCAACCCTTCCACCCCCGGTTCGATCTGGGCGAATGCGCCGAAATCCACAACGCGGGTGATGGTGACGGGGATGAAGTCACCCTGATGGTAGCGCTTGTCGATGGTGTCCCACGGATTGGGCAGAAGCCGCTTGCGGCTGAGCGCGATCCGGTGGCGGTCAGGATCCAGGCGAATCACTTTGACTTTGACTTTATCGCCGACCTTGAGCACATCGCGCGGGTGCTTGACCGGCGCCCAGTCGATCTCGCTGACATGGAGCAGACCGTCGGCCCCACCGATGTCCACGAAAGCGCCAAAGGGGCGAATGCTGCGCACGATGCCTTCCAGTTCGTCTCCCACCTTCAATTCCTGGAAGAGCTCCTTCTTACGTCGCGCTCGATATTCGCGTTCCGCCAACATCTGGGACATGACTAACCGACGACGACGGCGTTCGACCTCGATCACCTTGAGCCGTAACTCCTGCCCGATATGGCGCTCCAACTCCTGGCGGCGGGCCTCCTCGCTCAGGTTGCGCGGCATGTCCACGATGTGGGAAGCCGGCACAAAGCCCCGCAGGTGGTTGAACTCGACCGTCAGCCCACCTTTGTTGAATCCAACGACCTTGTGCATGGTCGTTTCGCCGCTATCCAACAATTCCTGAGCCAGGATCCAGTCCTTTTGCTGCAACGCATCGGACATGCTCAGAAGGAAGACGTTCTCGTCGTCGGTCTGCTTACTGACGACCACGTCAACAGTCTGCCCTTCATGGAGATTGGCGACAAAATCCGGATCCAGCCGGGAAAGGTCCGACTGGGGAACGACGCCATCCCGCTTGCTGCCCACATTGACCAGCACCTCATTGGGGCGAATTTCGACGATGACGCCCTTACAGAGGTCGCCGCGTGAAGGCTCGAACTGGATATCCTCCTCCAGGTATCTCTCAAAGAGGTTGAGATCCGAGTCCGCTTCGTCCGCCTGCTCTTCCGGCAATTCTGCAGGAGATTCTGGAGGGTGTGAGCTTTCCGGCGCTTCTGCGTGCTCCGCTGTTGATTCCGTTTGGGGTGAGATCTCCGGCTGGTCCGCCTGCACTGTGACGGGCTCTGCGGCGGGTTCTGTGGCGGATTCCGTTTGAGGTTGATTTTCCGGCTCTGCTTCCGGGGCGTTCTCAACGCCAGTCTCCAACTGCTCCGACTCCGACATCTTAGGGCTACTCCAGGCTGCGTGTGGACATGTTGACGGGAAAAGAAAGATCCGGTGACGAATCAAAGGGATCAAACACATCCTGTTGACGATTTGGCATACAAATTATAACAGGGGTGTAAGCAGGCGTCAAGGAGGGAAAAAGTGCATTTATGTAAAATTCTGACGACGTCGAAACGCCCGCTTCAACTGCTGCCAGACCGCCTCCAGCAGTCCGACCTCCCCCTCCTCGACCGTTTGCCCGGCGTAGCGGACGCGTACGAAGTCTTCCGTCAGTTTCTCCACCCCTTCATCGATGGGATCGTCAGCCGGCGGGGCGGTCGCCATGCTGGACTCCTCCGCGCCGGGCGCAGGCGCCGGACTGTTCAGGGTTGCGGCCAAACGAGGCGCATAGCGGATGGGCGTTTCAGATTTTCGCCGCGGCGCGCCGATCCGCGCCGCCTCCTCCAGCATGGCGAGATAGTAATAGCGCACCCGCTGTTCAGGGGTCAGGCTCTGCGGGGTGAAACGGTTCCACCAGGTCCGCCACCCGGTTTGCCCGGCAGCGGCGGAAGAAGGCGCTCGCGCTTTGTCGAAACGAGCCGACCGCCAGCCCCGAAACGATCGCCACATTCGTCGCCAGCGCAGTTTGAACAGCGTCCAGAGGCGGGTGATGCGTTCGAAGTTGAATCCTTTGCCGCTAAAATAAATGTACGCTGCATAGCCCAGGAGGAGCGCAGTCACGACCCAGAAGAGCGCACCGCCGATCCAGGCGAAGTAGGCTGGCGGCGGAGGGGGCGGAGGCGTGACGATGGCGTCGGTGAAGGCCTGGCGAGAGGGTGGATCGGGTGACTGGGCGAAGGGCAGCAGCGCCATGAACAGGATCATGAGCAGCATAAAAAGGCGCACCAGCAAAAAAACGAACGCATAGATCCCATTCAGGATCATAGCGATGGCGAATGAAAAATAGCGGGTCCCGCCGAAAGGGGCCAAACTCGCCAACAGGCCGATGGCCAGCAGGACGATCAGGACGTAGCCCGACCAGTTGCGCGCCACCGCATCGCTGCTGGGAACGCCTTCGATAGCCCAGCGAGCGCGGAGCATAGCCAGTTGTCCCTGACTAATAAGCAGAAGGCCGATGAAGAAGTAGGCGATGGCCGCGAAGATGACAGCAGGATCGATATTCTGATGCAGAATGGCGAAGAGTCCGTTGGCGCCCAGATCGATCTGGGCGCCGGCGGTGAACAGGATCAGGAGAATGCCGCCCGTGACCCAGCGTCCCACAAAGCTGTCCATCAGTCCCTGTCGATCGCTTCCGCCGCCCCGGGACGTATCCCAAACCTCCCGGCTGGAGCGCGCGGCGACATACATCTCGTCCGGTTGGATGGCCAACCCCATCAGATCGCGGCTAAATTCTGTGGCCATGAACCAGGCGAAGACGACCACCAGAATCGTGACTAGAAAATAGCCGTCCAGGAGAGAGTAGAGCGGATGGAGGATGAGTTCGTTCAGGGAAGGTAAGGGGGTGGTCGTCAACCAGATGACCAGGCGCGCTATCAGCAGGATGAGGACGATTTCCGCCACCCTATAGGTGGCGGTGCGACGCAGACGCTGCGCGGGCTGGGCCAGCCAGGTCGTCGTGATGACGCCCACCCCGCTCGCCAGAACGCCAATGGCCAGCAGGCTCTGGAAAAAAACCGCAGGGGCCATAAACAAAAAACGTCGCAGGAAACCGATCCAGGCGATGCTCAGGCAGGTCACCAATGCGATGAGCAACAGGGGGCGCAGAAAAGACGTCAGCCAGGGCTGATCATAGCGCACAGGGCGACGCGTTCCCTCTGGCTGGCCCTCGTTCTGGGCGGAGTCGGTCGATTGCAGAGGCTGTGTGGACGTTTCTGTATCCATGGCGCTATCGTACCACGGATCGCGCTTCTGGAACAGGGACGCGACAAAGCGTCACTTTGCTTTGAGTCCAACCGCCGTCCGGTGCTATAATAGGGCACGTCAACCATTCACCGCCACCTATTGTGACGATCGAGCGCGAGTATGACATCCAGCAACGATTCGCTCCTATACGACGCCACAGACGATGATATCCGCGCGCGCAAGCGGGCCGAGATCGGCCTTGCCCCCACCCGATCTACGGCGAAAACAGATCTGCATCGCCCGCCCGCGGAGGGCGATGCAGCGAATCGGGGCATGGTGTGGCTGGGGTGGTTGCTGGGCGCCGTCATCCTGGCGACGCTACTGCTGACGTTAGCCAAGGCGGCGGGCGCGCCCACTTCCTGGCCATTCGTACGCGCGCAACTGCGCGCCTGGGTCACCGGTGAGACGCCCAACGCATACATCACCTACGACGAATCGTTGACGGCTCCTTATCGACGGTTGATCGCACTGAATTTTGGCGCGGCGGGCGCGGCCGGCCTAGCCGAAGAAGAGTTGCGCGACCAGTACAAGCTCTATGCAGATCCCCAGGACGGAACGTATCACATGCAGGTCTGGCCGGGAAACCTGGCCTGGAGCGTGCTGGGGAAGATCTGCCTTGGCCCCTATCGTCTGGAAACAGCGGCGACGATCTCCGCCGCTTCGCCGGATGGCTACGCCGGCCTGATGGGACGTTTCCAGAACGCGCGTAATTTTTATCTCTTCTCGATCAACGGGGAAGGCGCGTTTCGGGTGAGCCTGCTGCAGGACGGAGAATGGCGCAGCGTGCAGCCCTGGACCCCCTCGCCGGCGATCAATGAGGCGGGCAGAAGCAATGCACTGGCGCTGACGGATGATGGCCGCACGCTTGTCTTCTACAGCAATGACACGCCCCTTTACAGCCTTGACGCATTGGCGTTGCCCGCGGGCAACGCCGGCTTGGCCGCGGGCGCGACCACAACCCCAGCCGATGTCCGTTTCGATTGGCTGCGGCTCTACGATCTCCCCTGCCGGACGCCCTGACCCAAAGGATTCGCCATGACCGATCGATTTCAGCGTTTTCTGACCGCTATCGATGCCCAGGACGACGACGCCATCGAATCCATCGCCCTCACCCTGCGCGCCCGGGAAGAGCCGGCCCTCCTTGCCATGCTCCGTGAAGACGAGGACCCGGAGCGGCGCTGGTGGGCCGTCCGCGCCCTGGCGCTTTGCGGCGGTCCGGAGGCGGTCCCGGCGCTGGTCGCTGCGTTGGAAGATGAAGACGAGAACGTTCGCGCGGCCGCTGCCATGGCCCTGGCCCGCGTGCATGAACGTAATCCTGCCGCGGTCGCGCCCGCCCTAGATCGGGTCGCGCGGCTGTTGGACGACGCCAGCGGAGCGGTGCGTCGGGTGGCGACCGACAGCCTGGCCCGCTGCGGGGATGACGCCATCGATGCCCTGGCCGCGGTCCTGGAGGGCGATCGCCAGGGTGCGCGCACCCGCGCCATGGCGGCTCTGCGCAAGATCGCCACCTTCCCGGCCGCCAAACTCATGTACCAGTATCTCAACGACGACAACTACCTGGTTCACACCTACGCCTACGAAGGACTCGATGAGATGGGGCTGCTGGAGAACATGCTGCTTCTACCATAAAGCATTCCGGGAATGGAACAGAAAGGCCTGGACCTATGGAATCTCACCGCCCCATTCCTGGAATGGCGGCGCAACTCGTTTTGGACGCCCCCATTTCCGTGTGCTGATCTGTGCAGCTTTGCCCGATGCGTAAAGCGTGCTATAGTTAGGGCCGTTTTAGCCTTGCCGACATCTACCTGCGAAAACACCATTATTTTGACAAAGCGACTATGACACCAGCAAATTCACATCGAACGTTCACCCTCCCCGCCTCTCTCACCCCTGCGCATCGTCACTGGTTGGCGTTGACCGCGATCCTGTTGCTGACTCTGTTGCTGGCCGGCTGCAACTCCGAACCCGCGGCCCAGGATGCGCCCGCGAGCCAGGGCCCCGCCATCACCGAAAACCCGCTGATCGACGAGGTGGACGCCTATGCGTTCCCCACGCCCACGCCGGCGGCCGGCGAATCTCCCCTGGAAGAGCCGGAGGAGAAGCCCCTGGTGGTGGTCAACACCCAGGGCGCCAGGGCCAATCTTCGCTCCGCGCCGGCGCTGGACGCTGAGATCATCGGCAAAGGCAACCCCGGCTCGACGTGGGAGGTGGTGGGCCAGAGCGAAGATGGAGCCTGGTATCAGGTTTGTTGCGTCCAGGGGGCCGCCGATGCAGAGGGCCAACCCACAACGCCGGCCTGGGTGGCTTCATCTGTGGTGACGACCACGACCGGCGTCCCCGAACTGGCCGCCGTGAACGCCGATCCGATTCTGGAGGACGGCCTGGAAGCGACCTGGGACGTGGACTGGGAGTGCAGGTCCGACCGCTGTGCGGTCCAGGAATGTAAAGCGACGGTGACGGCCACAGCCGATTCGCCCGACCAGCAATACTTGCAGGTTGAGCACAATCTTACCTGGGATAAGGCCTGTTTCGACGACGACAGTTGGATCTTCGAGGTGGATCGCTATACAGGCAAAGAACGCACCGGCGACTTCGCCACCAACTTCCTCTATAGCTATTGGGTGGGCAGCGAGCCGGAGGAACCCAACGGCGTCTATCGCTATAGCCACGATCAGGGCATCGCTGTCTGGTGCACGGACGAAGAAGACGTGGAGATCGAAGAAGGCGACGGCTGGACCACCATTTACGAGGGCAGCACCTGTCATGACGTGAAGACCGGCGCCTTGGTTCTCCTGGAATACACCAAACGCTGGCTCTACACAGGCGAATACGATGGCAACACCTATAACCGGGCCTATTTTGGTGACAGCGAGACCCTGGAGCAACGGCTCGTGGACACAAATATCGAGATGGAATTTGTGACGCCGGTGGAGAAGTAAAGCGATTGAAGATTAAAAATTGAAGATTGAGAATTGGCGGGGCGCGGCGGTGGTTGCGCCCCGCTTTTTTCGTTGAACCTGCCCTGAAAAATCAACCACGGATTGCACGAATTACACCGATTATTTTGCATTCTCCGTGGCGCCGGACGGCGGCATGAACGTCTTCCTGGAAGATGTCACACGTTTAGCCCGTTTGAGCCGCAGCGCCGATGGTGACGTAGTCCGCCATGCTAGAGCGTTCCAGCTGCTCGAAATCCATGGCTTCCAGGTAGGCGGCCATCGCCTCTTCGGCCCGGGCCGCGTAGGCCGCGTACCTGGCCCGCTTGTTGCGCACCCGCGGTTCCAACTCCGGGAGCAGGCCCATGTTGGCTTTCATTGGCTGGAAGTCGTCCGGGTCCGCGTGGGTGATGTAATGGAGCAGCGCACCGATCATGGTGGATGGGGGCGGGGTCAGCAGGGGCCGGCCCGCCAGCAGCCTGGCCATGTTGATCCCCGCCATCAGGCCGCCCATGGCGCTGCCCACATAGCCCTCCGTCCCCGTGATCTGGCCGGCGAAGAAGAGGTCGTCCCGATCCCGGAACTGGAGGGTGGGCCGCAACAGGGTGGGACTGTTGATGAAGGTGTTGCGATGCATCTGCCCCAGGCGCACGAACTCCGCCTGTTGCAGACCGGGAATCATGCGCAGGATCTCGGCCTGCGCGCCCCAGCGGATGTTGGTCTGGAAGCCCACCAGGTTGTAGAGGGTGCCGGCCACGTTGTCCTGACGCAGTTGCACCACTGCCCAGGGACGCCGGCCCGTGCGCGGATCCCGCAGCCCCACCGGGCGCATGGGACCAAAGGAGAGAGACTTTTCGCCCCGGGCGGCCAGGGCTTCGATGGGCATGCAGCCCTCGAAATAGCGCTCAAGCTCCTTGTCCGCGCCGGCCATCTCAAGTCTGGGCGCGGCCAGCACCGCGGCCACAAAAGCCTCGTACTCTTCCTTGGTGAAGGGACAGTTGATGTAGTCGCCGTCCTCATGTCCGCCGGGGCTGTTGCGATCATAGCGCCCCTGGCGAAAGGCGATGGACATGTCGATGCTCTCGGCGGTGACGATGGGCGCCATGGCGTCGTAGAAGTAGAGATGTTGCTCGCCCGTCAGCGTCTGGATGGCCTTGGTCAGTTCGGCGCTGGTCAGGGGACCGGTGGCGGCGATGGCCGGGCCGTCGGGGATGGCGGTCGCCTCCTCACGGATGACCTCGATGTTGGCGTGACCCTGGATGGCGTCGGTGACGTCCTGGGCGAACTCGTCCCGGCTGACGGCCAGCGCGCTGCCCGCGGGCAGCGCGTGGCGAAAGGCCGTCTTGATGATCAGGCTGCCCATGCCCAGCATCTCGTTCTTGAGGATGCCTAAGGCCCGGTCCGCCATGGCGCTGCCCATGGAGTTGCTGCACACCAGTTCGGCCAGCCGGTCGGTGATATGGGCGTCGGTCCCGCGCTGGGGCCGCATCTCGTACAGGCGCACGCGCACGCCCCGGTTGGCCAGTTGCCACGCGGCCTCGCTGCCCGCCAGCCCGCCGCCGATAATGGTTACTGCGTCACCCATGTTTCACACTCCCCGGTATATTCTCGCTGCCCCTGTGCGGCAGGAATGCCGCGCCTACGCATCCATTGCCATTATACCATCATCAGTTCATTCTGCCGGATGCCCATGCTCGCTTGCCCCCAGTTGAACAGCGACGCATTCACAGGTATACTTGAGCCTTACATCGCAATTATTCAGCGGGTGTGTCTAAAATCAGTTGAAGTGTTCCGGGATTCGGCTAGGCCATGTCTCGCTGTGGCGCACTTTGTGGCCGAATCCCGGAATGTGGCGCCAACTCATTTTGGACACCCCCTTATTCAGTCAAGCAAAGGCGGTTCATCCATGAATCCTGTCGATATCATTGTCAAAAAACGTGACGGCGGCCGGCTCTCTGCCGAAGAAATTCGTTACTTCGTGGATGGCTTCGTGGCCGGCGACATTCCCGACTACCAGGTCGCGGCCTGGGCCATGGCTGTCTACTTCCAGGGTATGGATCCCCAGGAAACCACCGACCTGACCATGGCCATGGCCGAAAGCGGCGATCAACTGGACCTCCACCACGCGCTGCCGCCGGGAACCATCATCGTGGATAAACATTCCAGCGGCGGCGTGGGCGACAAGACCACCCTGGCCGTGGGGCCGATCGTGGCCGCCTGTGGGTTGCCCGTGGGCAAGATGAGCGGTCGGGGCCTCAGCTTCACGGGCGGCACCATCGACAAACTGGAGAGCATCCGCGGTTGGAACCCCGACCTGAGCGAGGCGCAATTCCGGGCCCAGTTGCAAACGGTTGGCCTGGTGGTGGCCGGGCAGACCGCAGACCTGGCGCCCGCCGACAAAAAGCTTTACGCGCTGCGGGACGTGACCGGGACCGTGCCCAGCCTGCCGCTGATCGCCGGCAGTATCATGTCCAAAAAACTGGCTGCCGGCGCGGACGCCATCGTGCTCGACGTCAAATGCGGCCACGGCGCCTTCATGGAAACCCTGGATCAGGCCCGCGCTCTGGCCATGCTCATGGTGGAGATCGGCAGCCGGGCCGGGCGGCGCATGACCGCGCTCATCACCCAGATGGAGCAGCCCCTGGGCGACGCTATCGGCAACGCGCTGGAGGTGAAGGAGGCTATCGCCACCCTCCGCGGTCAGGGGCCGGCCGATTTCCAGGAGTTGGTCGAATCGGTGGCCGCGGAGATGCTGCGGCTGGGCCATGCTGGAGAGGACGGGCTGAACGCTGCCAACGCTCGCGCCCACATCAGCGACGTCATTGCCTCCGGCGCAGCCCTGGAGAAATTCAAGGCCTTTGTGGCTGCTCAGGGCGGGGATACAGCGCTCATCGAGCGCCCGGACCGACTCCCCGCCGCGCCGGTGAGGCTTCCCCTGACCGCAGAGGCGGACGGCTACGTCCAAGCCATCGACGCCCGCGAACTCGGGCTGACGGTGGTGGA
>JAJRVT010000141.1 GCA_024277175.1 Chloroflexota bacterium
CGTGAAGCCATCTGGTTATACAACTATGAACGACCTCATCTTTCGCTCGATTATCGTAAACCCGCTGAAGTCCATTTTCAAGCGGTTGGCTGATGTAACCTAGTCACGTATTGGTGTCAACATATTTCAGGACTTGACAGACCCGTCCGCTCGCTTCAAAGAGTTAGGCGGCGATTACTTTCTCAAAAAGAATCAAGGCCAAGAAGAACACCGGGCGGTCAGGACGCTCGAATCTTTGGACTTCCAAATTTATCGCGCACAAGACCCGTCTACAGAACTCATGATCCCCTCGTGTTTTCGGTTTAGCTCACCCCCATGTAGAACGTATCCGTCATTAACCCACACTATCCCACATTTATCCCACACGAGTTTGTGGGATAAATGTGGGATAGTGAAGTGAGGAGCGTAAAACGTAAAGCGTGTTCCGTAACGCCCGCCCAATCTCCAATCTCCCAATCTCCAATTATCAATCCTCAATCCTCAATTTTCCCTCTACCGCGCCGCCAGTTTCTTCCGCATCCGCACATACTGCGCGTAGTCAACCTGCTTGCGGCGGGCGATGTAGGCCCGGGTGGCCGGCGCCAGGGGCTGGGCTGCGGTGATACGCTCGGTCATCAGCAGGTCGAAGGCGTCGGAACCAGCCCCGCTGCCGTAGGAGACCATGAGGATGCGTTGGCCCGGCTTGGCCACGTCCAGGATGGCGGAGAGGCCGATTAGCGCCGAGCCGGCGTAGGTGTTGCCGATCTCAGAAACCAGCAAGCCGGTTTCCCACTGCCCCTTGCGGAAGCCCAGCTCGCGCAGGGCGCGGGTGGGGAATTTGGGGTTCGGCTGGTGAAGGACCGCATAGTCATAGTCGGCCGGCGTGGTTCCCATCTGCTCCATCATGACCGTGGCCGCGTCGACCACGTGGGCGAAGTAGCCCGGATCGCCGCTGAAGCGCTCGGCGTGGCTGGGGTAGTGGGTGGAGGGCCGCCGCCAGAAGTCGGCCGTGTCCGAAACCAGGGAGAGGGTGCGCTGGATCACGACCAGGGACTCCTCAGCCGGGCCCACGATGTAGGCCGCGCCGCCCGCGCCGGCGGTGTACTCCAGCGCGTCGCCGGGGCGGCCCTGCGCGGTGTCCATGCCAATGCCCAGCGCGTAGTCGGCCATGCCGCTGCCCACCAGCCCGATGCAGGCCTGGATGGCCTCGGTCCCGGCCTTGCACGCGAACTGCCAGTCCGCGGCCAGGGTGGTGGGCGTGGCGCCGATGGCCTCGGCCACGATGGTGCCCGTGGGCTTGACCGCGTAGGGGTGGCTCTCACTGCCCACCCAGACCGCGCGGATGAGGCCGGGATCGATGCCCGCCCTGACCAGCGCGTTGCGGGCCGCCTCTACGCTCATGGTCGCGGTGTCCTCGTCCAGCCCCGGCACAGATTTTTCCCGCACCGGGCTGGCCGACATCCCGTCCGTCCAGATGCGGCTGATCTCGCTGCCTGGCAGCCGGTAACGGGGAACGTAGGCCCCGTAACCCACAAATCCCACAGGTCGTTTCGGTTCGTTCAACATATTCATCGCTCCGTGAAAAAAAATTTGACGCAGAGATGCAAAGACGCAAAGGATTGCAGAGAAAAAGCGTTTCTTAAAAATGTAGTTCTCTGCGCATCTCTGCGTCTCCGCGTCTCTGCGTCAAACTGCGTCTCTACATCAAGCTCTTGCTTCTCCAATCAACTCCCGCGCCCGTTCCACGCGCACCTGGCCTTCGCGCACCAACTGCGCGGCGATGCGATCTACGTTCAAGCCGCGTGCGCCGGCCGCGATGGCCACCTGGCGCGCGTGGAGGCTCATGTGGCCCCGCTGGATGCCCTCGGTGGCCAGGGCCCGGATCGCGGCCAGATTCTGGGCCAGTCCCACCGCGGCCATGACCTCGCTCAACTCGCACGCGCTCTCCACGCCCAGGATCTTCAACGCGATCTGGGCCCTGGGATGGGCCCGCGTCGCCCCGCCCACAATGCCGACCGAGAGGGGCAGTTCGATGCGCCCGTAGAGGAGGGGAAGAGATTGGAGATCGGAGATTGGAGATTGGGGAGGCGGCCAACCCCCAATCTCCAATCTCCGATCTCCAATCTCTCCAACTTTCAATCCTAAATCCTCAATTTCCTCGATAATCCGCCACTCCGTCAGCGCCTGATACTGTCCATTCCGGGCCGCGTAGGCGTGAGCGCCGGCCTCGATCGCGCGCCAGTCGTTGCCCGTGGCCAGGGCCACCGCGTCGACACCGTTGAGGATGCCCTTGTTGTGGGTGGCGGCCCGGTAGGGATCGGCCACCGCAAAGGCGTTGGCGTGGGCGATGTTCCGGATCACGGCCTCGCCGCTGTGGTCCACGCTGCTGAACGCACTGGCCGGGATGAAAGTTTCGGCCCAGGCCCGGCGCTGGTCCGTCAGATTGCTGAGGATGCGCAACAGCGCGCTTCCGCCCGTGAGCCGCTCCAGCATGGGCGCGATGGTTTCGGCCGCGGTGTTGACCGCGTTGGCCCCCATGGCGTCCCGGGTGTCGAAGAGCAGGTGGACGATCAACATGGGGACGGTGGGCGTCTCCGGCAGGTGGTGGACCTGGATGTCCACCGGCCCGCCGCCCAACTCGGCGATGGTGGGGCTGGTGTTGGCCAGGTCGAGCAGGGTCGCCTTTTCAGCCAGGATGGCGGCTTCGGCCGCGGCCGGGTCCGGGACGTCCAACAACTGGATCTGGGCGATCATGACCGGGGGCGTGCTGCCGGTGCGGAAGCCGCCGCCGGACCGGGCCAGCTTAGCCGCGTAGCTCACCGCGGCGACGACCGACGGTTCCTCCACCACCATGGGGATCAGGTAGTCGCGCCCGTTGACTGTGAAGTTGGCGCCGATCCCCATGGGCAGGCAGTAGCGGCCGATGACGTTTTCGATCATCTTGTCGGCCTGGCCCATGGTCAGGCCATTCTGGAGGACGGCCACCTCATCGGGGGTGAGATCGGCCCAGTCGGCCACGATGGCCACCCGCTCGGCCACGCTCTTTTGGTAGAATCCGCTCAGGCGCGAGCTGCGCCCTGCCGTTTGATCATCGCGTTTCATAACGCCTCGCATGCTATCACAGTTTGACTGTCAGAACCTATCAGAATGATTGACGCAAAGTCGCGAAGGCGCAAAGAAACGCAGAGAAAGGCAAAAACTTTTGCGCCCCTCTGCGTCTTTGCGTCTACTAAGAAACTCACTCCCCCAGTTTCTTTTAGGAGGAATTGAGCCGACCAGGCTCTACTAGGGGCTCTGCGTCAAAGTGGCTCCTTCACCCGTTGACCAAATGTTGACGCAGAGCCGCGAAGGCGCAGAGAAATTTGTTTTCTTTGCGCCCCTCTGCGGCTTTGCGACTCTGCGTCAAAGTGGGCCCTTTACCCGTTGAATGCCGAGAGGATGTAACTCACCGGGCCGTCGAGCAGTTGGGGCGCCAGGGCCAGGCTGACCGATATCAGCAGGATGGCTGCGGCCATGGCCGCGCTGAGCGGGCGCTCCCGGAGCAGGGAGCGGTTGGCCAGGGGACCGAAGAGGATGCGCGCCAGGCGAATGTAGCTGAAGATCGCGCCGCCTGACGCGATCAGCACCACCGCGGCCTGACGCCAGTCCGTCTCGGCCACGATCTGGAACGCGGCCCAGTGGCCGGGAAAACCGGCGCTCAGGGGGAAGCCCACTAGCCCCAGGCCGCCCAGCAGAAAGGCGGCGCTGTTCCAGGGCAGACGGCTGGCCGCGCCGCGCAGGCTGGCCGCGCTCAGCCCGCCCGTCTGTTGTTCCAGCACCGACAAGCCGGCCGCGGCCGTAAACATGCTGATGGTGCGCAGGCCCAAAAGGAAGAGGGCCAGGGGCAGGCTGCGCGCGCCGGCCGTGGCCAGGACCATCAAGATCACGCCCCAGTCGTGGAGCGCCGAGTAGCCCCACAGACGGCCGGCGTGGACCGCTCCGAATGCGGCGATGCCGCCCCAGACCGCAGTGGCCAGCCCCGCCCATTCCAGCCAGCTCGCCAGCGGCGCGTCCTGGACCACAAATGGAAAGGCGCTGATGGTGCGGAAGAGCATGTAGAGGACCGCAAGCTGGTAGAGCAGGGTCGCCAGGGTCAGCGCCACGGGCGGGGCCGTCTCCGCCGAGGACGTCTGCGCGCTGTGGAGGGGCGTGGGGGCCAGCAGCAGGAGATAGCCGAAGGCGATGAACAGGGCCGCCATCTGAGCTGGCTGGTTGTCCTGGGGGTTGAGCGCGATCTGGTCGATGTACCAGGTGGCGACCAGGATGAAGGGGAAGGCCAGGATGGGGGGAATCAGCAGACGCAACGGGCCGGCCACCCGGCCCACGCGCCCGGCCTGGAGAATGAAGGCCGAGACCGCGCTCAGGCCGATCAGGAAGAGGGGGGTCAGCAGGGTCGGGGCCAAGGGACCCTCCGCAGCCATAAAGAGTGCGCTGTAGCCCGCCAACAGGGTCAGGCCCAGGGGAACGAAGGTGTGTCCCTGGCTGGCGCGGGCGGCGAGCAGAAACGCGGCCGCACCCATGGCCAGGCCCAGTGCGATCACGGGCGCGTTGAGGGTCTGAACCTGGAAGGTGAAGTCTCCCACGGTCAAGGGCGCGACCAGTTGGATGGGGCGGCCTAACAACATCTGGGTGGGCTGGCTCAGGTCCATGCGCCAGAACCAGAACGCCAATCCACTCGTGTAGACGCCGGCGATGATCGCCACCGTTCGCTCCCAATCGCGGAAGAGATAGGCCACGGCCGCCAGCAAGAGCAGGCTGACCATGAGAAAGGCGGGCAGAGCGGTGAGCGCGGCTGTGAGGTTCGCCATTACCCCTGCTCCTTGGCGGCTGTTTGCTCGGAAATCGTCTCGCCGTTTTCGGACCCGCCGGGCGGCAAGGGCAGGGCGGGCGCGGCGCTATTGGGGGCGGGCAAGGCCGGGGGCTGTGATCGACGCGCGGCCCGGCCGCTATCCACCATATCCTGCACAAAGCCCGGCAGGGGCAGCGCGTCCACCACTTCTTCGGCGTCGTCGGTGACGCCCCAATCTTTCGGCTCCTGGTCCGGGAAGACGACGTCGGTCATCACCGGCCGGCGGGCCGCGGCCGGCAGCCGGTCGACCAGGATCAGATAGGACGCAGTCAGGGTGACCAGCAGTTCCAGCCCGCCGATCAGGGCGAAGATGCTGGGGTGGGGGACGATGCCCGCCACCGCCACCTGGGCCGGGATGAACCAGAGCAGCAGGGCCACGACGGAGAAAAGCGGGTTGTCGCTCAGGCCAAGCATGAGCAGCATGGCCAGGCCCAGCCAGGTGAAGAGGCCGGCCATGTCAGGCGCAATGCCGGGCACAGGGATCGTCACATCGATGGTGCGCCAGGCCAGGTAGATCAGCACCACGGCCAGCGTACGCAGGGGCCAGTTGCCGGCCTGACGCAAAGAGCGCGAGGTGGGCGTCTGCACCGCAGAGATGGCGAGCATAGCCGCCGCAATCAGCATGACCGCCACCTGGACCCCGGCCCACTGTGCAGGCAGGCCGGTGCGGGCTACGCCCATCGCGGCCACGCCCGTCTGCACCACGACCAGGCCCGCCAGCGCGACGCGCCAGTCCCAGGTCAGGATCATGAGGCCGATCACCGCCATGATGATCAGGACGCCGGTTTCAGTTGCAAAGAAGTCCAGCCCTGCAAAGAGTTGTTCCATAGTGACGATTCAGTCGGAATCTGATAGAACGCGGATTAAGCGGATTTGGCGGAAAAAGCCGGATTTTTTTCAAAAATCCGTGATGATCCGCTCAATCCATCAAATCCGCGTTCTATCCTACCGCAATAGATAGACGATCAACAGGATCACCAACACCCACCCCATGTAGCCGGCCCCTTCCAGCACGCGCACGCCATTGCCCCACAGGCGGCTGGCGCCGGCGATGACCCACCACGCCAGGTCGAAGAGCCAGTCCAGACGCACGAAGCGGCTGACCGTTTCCGGCAGATCGCCGAGGCGGGGCCAGAGATGGGGACGTAGCCAGACCAGCGCGATCCCCAGGGCCAGGGGGATGGCCAGGGTGATCCAGACCGGCGCTTCGGCGACCACATTGGGTGGGTTCCCCAGCAGGGGCGGTATGGCGTCCGGCAGGCTGGCCAGCGCGGCCAGGCGTCCGGGAAAGAAACCGGCGATGGCCAGGGGCGCGCCCAGGGCCGCGCTGGCCACGATCATGCGCCAGATCGCGCCTGGCGTGCGCCCGTTGATGGGACCTTGCCAGCGGCCTTCCCAACTGCGCAACATGGTGGCGATGAGCAGGCTCTGCCCCAGCGCGTAGAGCAGGAAGATCAGCGCGAAAACGCCCCCGGCCATGAGCAGACGGGCCAGCGCCGGCTGGACGAGAAAGCCGGGCGTGAAGGGCATGCCGGCCAGGGCCAGCGCGCCCACGCTCACCGGGATCTGCCAGCCCATGCTGCGCCAGACCTGGGAGCCGACCAGCCACAGCCCGCCCCCCAGCGCGAAGACGGTGGTGGGCCAGATCAGGGCGTTGGGCCCTTGGTTGAACCCCAGCGCGCCGGCCAGCCCGGCGACCCCGGCCGAGGTGATGAGCACATAGACGGAATAGGTGGGCTGGTCCGACGCGGTCCAGGCGACGATGGCCGCGCTCAGAAGTGACAGCACCAGCAGCAGCACCACCTCCGGGCGCAGGAGGAGGACCTGCGCGCCCATGTCCAGGGCCCACCCCATGAGCCAGAGTCCGGAGAGGGTGGGGATGATCTGGTCCAGAAAGCGCTCGGCCAGGTCGACGCGTTTGCGATCGCTGGGAACGAGCCAGAGGTGGAAGGGATAGATGCCAGCGCGGATGGCCGAGGCCAGCAGCATGAGGGCCACCGTCTCCAGGGGGATCGCGCCGCCCTGGAGTGGTTGGCCCGGCCCGTTCGGCCCCGCGGGCAGAAGCCCGATGAGCAACATGAACGCGCCCAGAAGACTCAGCCCCTTGGCCTGGCTTCGTTGCAGGCGCTGGCGCAGATCCCTGGGAGACGCGTGTCTGTCCGCGGGTTGGGGGCGGGCCGCGGAGCGCAGCAGCATGAAGAGGTCCATCACTACCCAGGTCAGGATCGCGGTCAGCAGGTTGCCACTGCCCACGAAGAGGAGTGCGCCGGCCAGCACGCTCAGGTGGATGGCCAAGCTAGTGTGGGTGCGGAAACTGCGGCGGACGTTGGTCAGGTGCAGGTTATTCAGCTCCAGGAGCACGCCCAGGCCGCCGATGAGCAGGATCAGGCCGGAGATGTACCAGTTCCAGCCGTCGCCCACCCAGAGCAGGTTGGCCCCGCTCTGGAGCAGGGGCTGCCAGGGACGGCTGTAGATGGGGATCACAGGCTGCACGCGCAGGCCCAGCCAGAGCAGGCCGGCCGCGCCCACAAAAAAGAGCGCCAACCCGGTCAGCCAGCCAGGCCGGCGCAACCAGCGCCCCAGGATCAGTTCGGCGATTGCGCCCGCCAGCAGGACCAGGGCCGGTCCCAGGGGCGAGCGCGCGATCTCAATGATGATTTCCACGACAGGGGATTTTATCACACACAGAGGGGGCGTCCAAACATTTCCGCGAAACCGCAAAGCTCTTTATATCTTCGTGAGTACGGGTTTTGTGCTATAATCGGACATTCAGGGGGATTGAGTAGGGAGATTGACGTGAAACATGACGAGTGATTTGTAATCGCGACGACTCGCCACTTACAACTTGCCACTTACAACTTGCCACTTACAACTTGCCACTTGCAATCATGACTGCAACTTCGAAGCAGGGCGAATATCAACAGATATCAGGCAGCCGTTGGGGAGAGCGGGATTCTTCGCGCCCAGGAGCGGGCCGGGTCCAGTTCGTCTCTGTCCTGAAAAAGACGCTGCTGCTGGCGACTTTGGTGATGGTGCTGCTCGCGGCCGCCCGTTTCTATTCGCCCGCGACCGCGGGGCCGGCCTGCCTGCCCAACTGCGCCCGCCAGGACCTGCGCGGCGGCCAGTACGCGGGGGCCAGCCTGCGCGACGGCATCTTCTATCGCTCCGACCTGCGCGGGGCCGATCTCAGCAACGCCGACTTTTTCCTGGCCGATTTCACCGAGGCCAACCTGCGCGGCGCCGACCTGAGCCGGGCCGACCTGGCCAGCGGCGTCCTGGGCATGGCCGACCTGCGCGGGGCCAACCTGCAGGACGCCAACCTGCGCGGGGCCGACCTGCGGGGCGCGGACCTGCGGGGCGCGGACCTGACCAACGCCGATCTGCGCGGGGCCTCCCTGGTCGGGGCCAAGCTGTCGCGCGCGCTCCTGCGCAACGCCATCCTCACCGAGAGCGATCTGAGCCAGGCCAACCTGCGCCGGGCCGATCTCAGCAACGCGGTCCTGTTGCGGGCGAACCTGAGCAACGCCGACCTGCGCCTGGCCATCCTGGATGGCGCTAACCTGGAAGCCGCTGACCTCCACGGTGCGTTTTTGCCTTGACCGCCATGTTCGCATCCATCCAGCCCGGCCCACCATCCGTTCCACCGTCCTCATCGCGATCTGATCCCGCGGCCCAACAGGCGGCCGTGCCGGCGGAGATCCGCGCCGCCCTGGCTGAATTCGATCCCATCTCCCTGGCTGACATGGAGCATGTGAAGCTTCTGAACCGGATGGACACCAAGTTCCTGACCACCGAGGCGCATCTGCTGGAGATCCTGGAAAGCGTGCGCGGGGAATATCGGGTGCTGACCCACTGCAGGGCCCAGGCCCATCTCTACCGCACTCAGTACTTCGATACGCCTGACCGGTTTCTCTATATGGTTCACCACAACGACCACCAGGATCGCTACAAAGTGCGGGCCAGGTCCTATCTCTATTCGGGCGTCACCTTTCTGGAGATCAAGCACAAGACGCCCAAGCGGCGCACGATCAAGCAGCGCATGCCCATCGACGCCATTCCCATGACCCTGGAAGGGGAACACGCCCGCTTTGTGGATGCGTTCAGTCCTGTGCAGCCGCACACGCTGGAGCCGGTGATCTGGAACATGTTCCACCGTATTACTCTGGTGAGCAAGACCCGACGGGAACGACTGACCGTGGACGTGGGGCTGCGCTATGGGTGGGATGATCGGGAAGGGGGACTGCCCGGCATCGCCATCATCGAGGTCAAACAGCCCAAATTTACCATCCAGTCCGATTTTGTCCAGCAACTGCGCCGGCGACACATCTGGCGCATGGGCTTCAGCAAGTATTGCGCCGGCATGTCCGACATCTATCCGACTCTCAAAGCGAATCGCTTCAAGCCCCGACGTCTCTATATCGCGCGCCTGTTACGCCAGCGAGGTGATCTGTGAGCGTCCTGTCCGAACTCCTGCCCGGTTTCGTCATCAATCTGGTGGCGGCGATTCTGATCATTGGTTTCGTCTATTACCCGGCCCACCGGAGCAGGAGAGACTACGTATTCACATTCTTCGTCTTCAACACCCTGATCTATTTCATCGCCGGCCTGCTGCGGGATGTACAGTTGACCCTGGGCTTTGGCTTCGGTCTCCTGGCTCTCTTCTCCATCCTGCGCTACCGCACCGAGCAGATTCAGATCAAGGACATGAGCTATCTCTTCATCGCCATCTCGTTGCCCTTTATGAACAGCCTTTTTCTGGCCACGCGCATCACCTATCAGGAACTGGTCATCATCAACGCCTTCGTGGTCGGCATGGTCTTCTTTCTGGAGAAAGGCTGGGGCGTCAACTACGAAGGCGAGCGGCTGGTGCTCTACGAAAAGATCGATCTGGTCCAACCCGACCGGGAGCAGGAACTGCTGGAAGACCTGCGCCGGCGAACCGGTCTGGACATCAAACGTTACGAAGTGGTGGACGTGGATTACCTTCGCGACACCGCGCGCATCATGATCTACTATGATCAGTAGATCACGCATCCTTGCGTGACGTTCTGGTAACCGGCCACGTCGGGCAGGGATGTCCGACCTACCATCAGGCGCGATCGGCGCTGGACGGCATGTCGCATGTCACCTGCCGGGGAGTTCTGAACTCCCCGGCAGGTGTTGGGAGAACCCTATGGAGAACACGATGAGGTCTATACGCACCCTGGCCACGGCCTTCATGGCCGGGATGACGTTGATCCTGACCACGGCCTGCCAGGCTTCGGCCATCACGCCCACCGTGGAGACTCCGCCGCCGGCGGGCGTGGACCTGCGTATCAGCGAGATCATGTACAACCCGCCTGACCGGGAGGGGAGCGCCGGCGGCGATCTGGAATTCATCGAACTCTACAACCCGGGTGACGTCGCCGCGGACCTGGGCGGCATGGCCTTCGTCAGCGGCATCGAGTACGCGTTCCCGGCCGGCGCGATCCTGGAGCCAGGCGCGTACTGGACCCTGGCCGCGTCCGCGCCGGCCTTTCAGGCCAAGTATGGCTTTGCGCCCGATGGCGAGTACAGCGGCCAGCTCAAGAACGGCGGCGAGACCCTGGTTCTGCAGGATGCGCAGGGGGCCGCCCTCCTCACCCAGCCCTATGACGACGCGCCACCCTGGCCCTGCGGCGCGGACGGGGGCGATTTTTCCCTGGTCCTGTCTGACCCGGGCGCGCCGGACGTTGGCGCAAGCTGGCGCATCAGCACCGAACTGGGTGGATCGCCCGGCGGCCCGGACCCCGCGCCCTCGCCGGATGTCCCGCCCATCCTCATCAACGAGGTGCTGGCCCACACGGATCTGCCCCAGGTGGACGCGATCGAGCTCTACAACCCCACCCTTTTCGACGCCCACATCGGCGGCTGGTTTCTGAGCGATAAGCGGGACGATCCCCTGCTGCTGCGTCTGCCCGACGGGCTGGCGGTCCCGGCCGGCGGCTTTACGGTGGTGGATGAGAACATCTTTGGCGGCGCTGAGGGCTTCCGCCTTTCCGAAAACGGAGAGGACGCGCTGCTCACCGCGGCCACATGCCAGGGCGAGGCGACCGGCTACGCCCATGTGGTCTCCTTCGGCGGGTCGCCCAACGGCGTCTCCCTGGGGCGCTATGTGAACAGCGCAGGTCAGGCGAGCTTCCCCCTCCAGCGCGCGCTGACCCTGGGCGCGCCCAACGCCGGTCCGCTGATTGGGCCGGTGGTCATCAGCCAGATCATGTACCATCCACCGGAGGGCGGCGACGAGTACATCGAGCTCACCAACAGCAGCGATGAGCCTGTCCCCCTCTTTCATCCCGATTTCCCTCAACTCACCTGGCGGGTGACGGGTGTGGATAATTTTTCCATCCCCCCGGATCTGACGCTCCCGCCCCGGGGCAGGCTGCTGATCACGCCCCTGGCGCCGGCCGCGTTTCGCGCCAAGTACGCCATCCCCGACGATGTCCTGATCGCGGGGCCGTACGCCGGTGGCCTGAAGAACGGCGGCGAACGGATCGCGCTCTTGCAGCCGGGCGCGCCCAACAGCGACGGCACCCAGCCCTACTATGAGGTGGACGCGGTCGAATACAGCGACGCTCCCCCCTGGCCGGCGCGGCCGGACGGTCTCGGCCCGGCCCTGGTCCGCATCTCCCTGAGCGAGTATGGCGACGATCCGGCCAACTGGCGCGCCGGCGATGAGTCGGACGCGCGCCTGTTCCTCCCTATCGTGCACGGCGAGGGATGACGAACGACGGATGACAAACGACCAACGACGGACGACTAAGGGCGAACGACAAACGCTAAATCCTGAACAGCGGACGACGAATGCCGCCCGTGGCGGGCCGAGGCGTTGGTTCCTGGCCGTCCGTCGTTGGTTATTCGTCATTGGTCTCCTACCCTTGGTCGCCCTCACCCTGATCGCCTGCAACCGGACGCCGCGCACGGACCCAGCCATGGTGGATCTGGCGGTGCGGGCCACGGTCTACGCCATATCCACGCCCACGCCCCGGCTGGTGGAAGTGACCCGGATCGTGGAGGTCACTGTAGAGGTGACGCGCCTGGTGGAGGTGACGCGCCTGGTGGAGGCGACGTCCACCGCAACGCCGTCCGCCACGTTTACGCCTACTGCCACGCCGGCGCCGGCCGTCGAAGCGGCCGCGCTCCAGGCTGACGAACCCGCCCCTTCGCCGCCAGAGCAATCCGCTGCCCTCAAGCGCGCGGCCTATGCCTGCCCCGCCACGTCCGGGCGCAGCTATACGCTGGTTCCCGTGGACGGAGGGGGAGCCGAGCATCCGGACAGCCTCCACGCCGACCTGAACCTTTCCCTGCGCGGCTACGAGCCAGTGGACGCGCCCTTGACCCTGATCGACGTGGACGGCCCTGCGGACAGCGACCCGCCCCAGTTGGCGGGGATGTTCGAAGATGGCCGTCTGCCCGCGTTCGTGGCCGCCTACCAGGTCCGCGGCTGGGACTGGTCCTGCGGCGAACACGGTTGCCAGATCGCGCCCCTGGACGCGCGCGATGTCACGCTGCTGGGCATGAGCGTCCGGCCGGGGGAGCCGCTCTCCATCCCCAGCCGCAACGCGCGCATCTACGCCGGCGACTTCAAAGCTCTGGTCCTCTACGCGGACGAGGATAGCGTGACCCTGGGCTACACCCGGGAGGATTC
>JAJRVT010000142.1 GCA_024277175.1 Chloroflexota bacterium
ACGCGGATTTAACGGATTGGGCGGACCTGCACGGATTTTTCCTTTGAAAAATCCGTGCAGGTCCGCCCAATCCGTTAAATCCGCGTTCTATCCTATCTCGTCAACCCAGGCGTTCGATGATGCCAGCCGCGCCCATGCCGCCGCCGATGCACATGGTGATGAGGCCGAACTGCTTGTCCCGCCGCTCCAACTCATGGATCATCTGCACGGTGAGCTTGGCTCCGGTGCAGCCCAGGGGATGGCCCAGGGCGATGGCGCCGCCGTTGACGTTGGTGATCTCTTCATCGAAGCCCAGTTCGCGGATCACGGCCAGGGACTGGGCTGCGAAGGCTTCGTTAAGTTCGATCAGGTCGATGTCACCCAGTTCCAGGCCTGCGTACTTGAGGGCTCTGGGCACGGCTGCGATGGGACCGATGCCCATGATCTCCGGAGGGACGCCGCCCACACCGAAGCTGACAAAGCGGGCCAGGGGCGTCAACCCCATGGCCTTGGCCCGCTCTTCGCTCATGATCAGCACCGCGGCTGCGCCATCACTGGTCTGGCTGCTGTTGCCGGCCGTGACCGTACCCTTGGCATGGAAGACTGGGCGCAGTTTGGCGAGCTTCTCCAGGGACGTGTCCCGGCGAATACCCTCGTCCCGGTAAAAGAAGTAATCCTCTTCCTTCACAGAGACGCCGGATCCGGTCTTGATCTGGACGTCCAGGGGCACGATCTCGGCGTCGAACTTGCCGGCGTCCTGGGCTGCGGCCGCGCGTTGGTGGCTGCGCAACGCGAAGGCGTCCTGGTCCTCACGGCTCACATTGTATTTTCGGGCCACGTTTTCAGCCGTCAGCCCCATACCGGTGTAGACGCCGGGATGCTCTGCGGCCAGGGTGGGATTGGCCACGAACTTGTTGCCGATCATGGGCACCATGGACATGCTCTCCGCGCCGCCGGCGATGATGACGTCGCCCATGCCGCTCATGATCTGTTGCGCGGCCCCGGCGATGGTCTGCAAGCCGCTGGAACAGAAACGGTTGACCGTCATGCCAGGCACCGTGTCCGGAAAACCGGCGCGCAGGGCGGCGATGCGCCCCAGGTTCATTCCCTGCTCGGCTTCGGGGAACGCGCAGCCGATAGAGACATCCTCGATATCGCCCGGCTCGACGCCGGCCCGTTCCACCACCGCCTTGAGCACGGCCGCCGCCATGTCATCGGGGCGCGTCGTGCGCAACGTGCCCCGTCCAGAGCGGCCGACGGCGGTGCGTACGGCGGAAACAATTACAGCGTTTCGCATAGGTCAGTTGGTCCTTTCATAACAGGAAGTGGTGTGATACTCAATTGCGCAGAGGCTTGCCGGTCTGCAACATGTGCCAGATGCGGGCCTGGGTCTTCTCCTCGCCCATCAGGCTGAGGATGGCCTCGCGCTCCAGGTCCAGGAAGTACTGTTCATCCATCCAGGCCGGTGCGCTCAGGTCGCCGCCCACCAAGATATTGCCCAGTTTTTCGGCGATGTAGCCATCATATTCGCTGATGTAGCCGGCCTCCTTCATGGAGTAAATTTCCACCTTCACGCTGGCCAACGCATCCCGGCCGGCGGCGTAGACGTTGCCAGTCACCGCTGGCGGGCGATAGCCGCTCTCGGCCAGATGGAGGACCTCGCGTTTGGCTTCGGCCAACAGGTGGGACTTGTTCATGACAATGCGATCGCAGGCCGCCAGATAGCCCATATCTCGGGCCTCGGCCGCGGACTTGGAAACCTGGGCCATGCCGATGTTGGTGAAGACCTGGCGCAGATAGGGCATGGGGTTGACATTGGTGGCGTGCATGTGGGGGCTGACCATGCGTCGCACCGACTCTTTTGTGCCGCCCCAGCCGGGGATCAGGCCCACGCCCACCTCCACCAGGCCCAGGTAGGTCTCAGCGTGGGCGACGATACGATCCGACGCCAGACTGATCTCCACGCCGCCGCCCAGCACCAGGTTGAAGGGTGCTGCGACCACGGGGGCCGGTGCGGTGCGCAGGGCCATGAACGCATCCTGGCCGCTCTTCATAAAATATTCCAACTCTTTGTATTGGCCGCTCTGGGCGGTGATGGCCGCGGCGAGCAGGTTGGCGCCCACGCTGAAATTGTCGCCCTCGTTGCCGATGACCAGGCCGGTCGCGCCGCCGTGGAGGCGGTCGATGGCCACTTCGATCATCTTGAAAATGCCCTCGCCCAGCGCGTTCATCTTGGAATGGAATTCCAGCAGCATGACGCCGTCGCCCATGTCGATGAGGCTGGCTTCGTCGTTTTCGGCGATGGTGGCGTGGCAGCGCTTGATGTCGGCGATGGTCAGCGCCTTGGGGCTCTGCACCACTGGCACATATTGCTTGTGGAGCGGGCTGTAGGCCATGCGTTCGATGCCATGATAGGTGTAGAACGTCTCATGGCCGGTGTCAACCATCTCCTGCACCCAGGGTGCAACGGTGACGCCTTCGCCTTCCATGCGCGCCAGCGTCTCGGCGACGCCCAGCGCGTCCCAGGTCTCGAATGGTCCCATCTTCCAGGCGAAGCCCCACTTCATGGCGTTGTCGATATCCACGATGCTGTCTGCGATCTCGGGGATGCGCTTGGACGCATAGGCCATGGTGCGGGAGAGGGTGTGCCAGATCAGTTCGCCGGCGCTGTCGTCGGCGTTGACCAGGTCCCTGAGCCGTTTGGGCAGGGGCAGGTCCCGGGCGTCGCCCACGCTGCTCCAGCGGGGCTTTTGGGGTTCAAGATATTCGATCTCGCCGTCCTCGGCCGCGGCCTGGAGGTCCAGCCCCAGGAAGGTCTTCTTGCCCTTTTCATCCTTGACGGTCTTGTAGAAGCCCTGACCGGTCTTGGCGCCCAGCAGCTTGTTGTCGATGAGCGCCTGCATGACCGCGGTGCTGTACTCGCCGCGCAGGATCTCCCGGTCCTCGTCATCGGGGATCAGGTCATAGAGGTTGCCGCTCACCAGGGCCATGACGTCGATGCCGATGACGTCGTTGAGGCGGAAGGTGCCGGTCTTGGGGCGGCCCAGCAGGGGCCCGGTCAGCTTGTCCACCTCTTCCACGGTGTAGCCG
>JAJRVT010000143.1 GCA_024277175.1 Chloroflexota bacterium
GCCTCCTCGGTCAGCGCCACCTGGCCGTTGACCGTGCCGTGCTCGTTGGGCGTGACCGTCTCCTCGTGGATCACGTTACCCCGGTCGTCGCGCACCGCGACATCGATGGACAACTCCTGCGCGGGCAGGCGGTAGCCGTCGCCCGTCACGTCGCGGAGGATGCCCTTCCAGTAGACGGTCTGGCCGGGGCGGTAAATGGGGCGGTCGGTGTAGAAGAAGGCCTGCACGTCGTCCGCGCCGGAGCCGCTGTTGAGGCCGAAATCCCAGGGCGCGATGCCGTCGGACCAGTCGGTGGAGGCCACAGCGAAGGCGTCGTCGCCCGGCTCGCTGCTCACAGCCAGGATGGGCGTCCAGGGGCTTTCGGGCGGGTCGATGAGCGCGGTCGCCACGCCATCCTCATCGGTGACGGCTTCCCCTAGCACGCTGGAGCCGTCCATGAACGTGACGGGCTGGCCGGGCGTGGGCTGGCCGGTGGCCAGGTCCGTCATCCAGGCCAGGGCGTCGCTGGTCCGGCCCGTTTTGACGACCAGGTTCTGCTTGCTGATGATGATAACGTAGCGCTCCCGGAAGGGGACGCCGCCCGGCTTGGTGATCACCGGCGGCTGCTGTTCGGATTCCAGCAGATAGACGCCCGGGGGCAGGGGATCGCCTTCGCCGGCCTCGTCAGTGGTCAACGGGATCACCTGGACGCCCGACCGGTTGCGCTCGGCCTGGGCGGGATAGCTGCGGGCCCAGGTGCGGTTGGCCTCCCGGTCGGGGATCTGGTAGTCGTCCCAGATCTGGTACTGGTCCGGACCGGCCAGCTTGTAGAGCTCAGGCAGGGGCAGGCGGAAGAGCTCCACGTGGATGGCGTCGATGTTGCGGTAGTAGGCCGGGATCACGGTGGTGGTGAACGCGCTGAAATGGGTGAAGCGGTCCAGCCCGATCTCCAGGCTGGGCGCATAGTCGCCGGTGGTGAAAGAGAACGTGTAGTCCTCGCCCAGCGTGGCCCCGTATTCGTCGCCCGCGTCCGCGCCCACGGTGATCGTGTAGCGGCTCTGGGGTTCCATGGGCAGGAAGACCCAGGCTTCGCTCTGGTAGGGCGAATAGTAGCTGTAGGGCTGGGTGTCGGTGATGGGGGGCGAAATCTGGATGTTGTCCAGCACCAGGGTGGGGCTCATGGGCGTGTTGAAGCGGATGATGACCGGATCGTCCACGGGCGCGCCCTGGTCGCCGTCCGCGGGCGTGGTGAACTCGATGGCCGGCCGCGGCATGACGGTGAAACCCTGTTCGACGGCTTCGGCCAGGCCGCCCTCGCCGCTGGCCGGCTGCGCGTTCTGATCAACAGAGATGATATATTCCCGGCCCCGCTCCAGCTCCGGGTCGGGCGTGAAGCGCAGGGTGGCGTTGTCGTCCGCCCAGGAGAAGCTCCCGGCTACGGGCGCGCCGTCGTCGGCCGTGGAGAGGCTGAAGGCTGCCTCGGTGGCCGCGGGGTCCATGGGCTGGCTGAAGCGGATGCGCACCACCGCGTCGGGCGGAACCTGCTGGCCGCCTGGCTCCATCTCCACCACCGCGGGCTGCGCGGTGGTGAAGGAGAACGCGACCGGCTCCTCCAGTTGCGCGCCGTCCTGCGCGGTCAGCCCCGGGTCCACGGTCACCGTGTAGTGGACGCCGCCGGCCAACCCCGGGTCGGGCGTGAACGCGTACGTGCTGGTGTTGATCCATTCCCCTTGCCCCGCGACCGCCGGCTCGAACGCGAGGGGCTGGGGCAGGTCCGCCTGGTCGTCCACGCCCGTCAACGGGACCACGGGCCGGTCGAAGATGACCACGATCTGGCTGGCCGCGCTGATGGCCTGCGCGCCGTCGCCCGGCTGGGTGGCGATGACCTGCAACGGGGCCGGCGTTCCCTGGTCTCCGCCCTCCTGGATGGGAGGCGCGGCCAGCAAGCGCATCGCGCCCGCGCCGGCGGCGATCAGGACGAGGGCGATCAGGACCGTCAGGACGAGTGATTTCAGGCTGCTGATGTTGCGTTGCATGGTCGTTAAACTTCCTTTGGATAGACCGCGGATTAGGCTGATTGGGCGGAACGAACCGGATTTTTTAAAATCCGTGGGGATCAGCTTAATCCGCTCAATCCGCGGTCTATTGTTGTGTACTCGTTCGCGAGAATAGCACGCGCGGCAGGCCGAACGTTGCTCAGTGAGGGGTGCAATGCGAAGCGCCGATGATGGCTTCTCCATTATAGCAGATTTTTCGGCCGTGCGCGCAACGAGTTTTCACTCTTTCATACTGACGTCTGGGCAGGGCCTTTGGTTTCGCGAAAAACGGATTGGGGGCATCCGCGCTACACAGTTTACTTCCTCGAGGCAGGCTCTGCCGGATCGAATCCAGACCGATGGTCAACGGTATTTGAGAATGGATGGCTCGCGACCGTAGGCGCGGCTTGCAGCCGCACATCTCCCTCGATCCGAGATCGTGCGTCATCCGAGATCGTGCGGTTCCAAACCGCACCTACGAATCCGCGCCCATTTTCCCTTCTCCCCGACCGCCTGTTAAACTGATGGAACGAAATGTAACGCAACATTTATGTTGCGAAGCCAAGCCAAGCTCGGGCAAGCCTGGCGGACAGAATGTAACGCAACATTCATGTTGCAAGCCTGGCCTGGCTGGCCCGGCAAACAACATGAATGTTGTTCTACAGAAAAGGAGAGACCCGTGACCACCCTACGCCTGCCCGGCCTGGTGGATGCGCACGTGCACCTGCGCGAGCCGGGCTATGAGCACAAAGAGGATTTCTACACCGGGACCGTGGCCGCGCTGGCCGGCGGCGTGACCACGGTGCTGGACATGCCCAACACCCAGCCGCCCACGGCCACGCCCGCCCTGCTCCGGGAGAAAGCCCGCCTGGCTGCGGCCAAGGCCGTCTGTGATGTGGGGCTGTTCGTGGGCGCGACCAACGATCGGGCCGACGCCTACCTGCCCGCGGCCCAGCACGCCTGCGGCCTCAAAATCTACGTCAGCGACACCTTCGGCAGCCTGCGCATCGACAGCCTGGACCTGCTCCACCGCCTCTTCCGCACCTGGGCCGGGAAGGCGGACGCGGTCGGCTATCGCATGGACGGCCGCGAGCAGGGCCTGGGTCCCATTGCGGTCCACGCCGAGGAGTTGATGCTGCCCGTCTGCCTCAACCTGAGCCACCTCTACGACGTCCCCCTGCACGTGGTCCACGTCAGCCGCCGTTCGGAGATCGAGTTGATCCGCACAGCCAAGGAGCGGGGCTACCGGGTCACGTGCGAGGTCACGCCCCATCACCTCTTCCTGACCACCGAGGACGCGGCCCGGCTGGGCCCGCTGGGCGACATGCGCCCCCGCCTGGCCACGCCCGACGATCAGGCCGCGCTGTGGGAGAACCTGGATGTGATCGATCTCTTCGCCACCGATCACGCGCCCCACACCCTGGCGGAGAAGGCGGCCCTGGAGACGCCGCCCCCCGGCGTGCCCGGCCTGGAGACCATGCTTCCCCTGTTGATCACGGCCATGGTGGAGGGGCGGCTGACGGAGGATGACATTGTGGCCCGTTGCGCGCACAACCCGCGCCGGGTCTACGGCCTGCCCGCGCAGCCCGATACCTGGGTGGACGTGGTGGTGGAGGATCAGCCCGTCCCGTGGAGCAATGAGCGCATGAAGACCCGGGTGGGCTGGTCGCCCTTCGCCGGTATGCCCCTCCACGGTCGGGTGGAGCGGGTCACTTTGCGCGGCGAGGTTGTGTATGAGGATGGGCGGGTGCTGGCTGCGCCGGGTAGCGGGCGGGTGCTCTTTGGGGCGGCGAATCCTGCCGCGTGAGTGCGTCCCACGCCATCAGCCAATCCCGTCAACCCGTCGCGCCCCATGGCGTGGGATGGACGCACCCCCCGCCTTGTAACGCAACATTCATGTTGCGAGCCGGGCCTGACTTGGCTGGGCGGACAACATGAATGTTGTGCTACAATTTGCCGCCGTCCGTCCCACGCCCGCGGGGTTGGCGGGTAGACGGGGAGGCGTGCGGGCGTGGAACGCACGCCTCCCCGCGTGAGTGCGTCCCACGCCATCAGCCAATCCCGTCAACCCGTCGCGCCCCATGGCGTGGGATGGACGCACCGTCCGCCTTGTAACGCAACATTCATGTTGCGAGCCGGGCCTGGCTTGGCTGGGCAAACAACATGAATGTTGTGCTACAATTTGCCGCCGTCCGTCCCACGCCCGCGGGGTTGGCGGGTAGACGGGGATGCGTGCGGGCGTGGAACGCACGCCTGGCTGGGTTGGCGAAGACCGCCCGGGGCTGTTCGCAAAGCGGGTGCGCAGCACCTTGACGCCGGGCTATAACGGCGACGCCCCATCAATGGGGCTGGCATGGCGGCGAACGTTCGCACAACCAGCCCCATTCATGGGGCGTCTGCTGTTATAGCCCCGTCCGTTTACGGCGGGGCGGTCTCCGTTTACACGTGACCCGACGCATCGCGCCTCACGTTTTACGTTTCACGTTTTACGCCCTCACTCCTCCCAAACCTCCGACTCGAACCCATACAACTGGGCCCGCGGATCGCGCCAGGCGCCGGGCGGCAGGCCGGCCTTCTGGCAGAGCGCGTCCAGGAACTCGCGCGCGGTCCAGCCGTATTCGGTGGGCACCTGGGGCAGGAGCAGCCCCGCGTAGCCGTCCAGGATGATCATGAGGCCGTGGCGGCCCACTTCCACCTCCTCCGGGCGGATGGGCTTCAGGGGCGTGAGCGCGCTGATCTCGATGTGCAGGTCGGGCAGCTCACCCAGGGTCACCGGCGGAAAGCGGGGGTCGTCCACTGCCGCGGCGATAGCCGAGTGGATCACGGCCTCCACCAGGGGACGGCGGGCGATGGACTCGCCCCGGCATCCCCGCAGTTCGCCCGTGTCCTTCCGCCGCAGGGTCACGAAGACGGCCCGCTTCTCCAGCAGGGTGGGCGAGTCGACCTGGGGGCTGGGGATCGAGCCGCTGCCCAAGTATTCCTCCAGCGTGCGCCGGGCCAGTTTCAGCAGATATTCTTTTTCTTCGTCCGTCAGAGCTGGGACGGTTTCAATGACTGTGTGCATTTTTCATCCCTCCTTTTTTGATAGAACACGGATTGGGCGGATTGGGCTGAAACAGCCGGATTTTTCATGTCCATTCCGCGCTCGTTTTGTATTCATCGGATTTGCTTACATCTCTATTATACTCTCAAATGGCGATTTGTGAAGGGGGAATAGAACGAATAGAACACGGAAACTCCGGATTTAGCAGATCAGCGCGGATTTCTTCAAAGGTAACTATTCAGGCTAGGTCACAAAACAGGTAGAGGGATAAAGGGCTGACCGATCAAAGCATTATAGAGAGCAGTAATGACATTACCCCCTTGTTTGCGGACGGTGGAGATGTAACTGCGAATGGCAC
>JAJRVT010000144.1 GCA_024277175.1 Chloroflexota bacterium
AAGAGGCCCCGGCTGAAGAGCCCGCCGCCGATGAAGCCGCAACCGAAGAGGCCCCGGCTGAAGAGCCCGCCGCCGATGAAGCCGCAACCGAAGAGGCCCCGGTTGAAGAGGCCCCGGTTGAAGAGCCCGCCGCCGATGAAGCCGCAACCGAAGAGGCTCCGGCTGAAAGCGCCGTCGCCCAGGAAGTGGGTGCAGACGAAGCGAAAACCATCACCCTGAGTGAATGCCCCAGTGATCTGGGCGGCTACGCGGAGGCGTTCCCCCAGGTGCTGGCCGAGGCCGGCGGCGATGTGGGTGCGATTAAATCCTGGATGCAGAGCTGCGGGGCCATGAGCGACGGACGGGGCGAGATCATCCTGACCGACCTCAACGGCGACGGCCTGGAGGATGCGCTCGTCTTCCCCACCATCGTCAGCGACCTGGGCTTCGGTCCTGACGGCAGTCAGGGCGCGCTCCTGGTCTATCACGCCAACCCGGAGGGCGGTTTTGACCTGAGTTATAACCCGGAAATCTATGGACAGCCCAGCCCTCTGGCCGTGGACGATCTCAACCAGGATGGCGCCATCGATGTGGCCTGGTCTGTGGAGAGCTGTTCCACCACCTGCGTTCTCGAGGTGCAGATGGTGAGTTGGACAGGCGATGTCTACACCACCACCATTCAGCCGGGCGCGACCATCGCCGAGGGCGAGGCCAGCTTCGCCCCCGTCGGTCCCGATGATCCTGGTAGCGGTAAGGAGTTGCTGCTGGAGGGGGGCGTCAGCAAGGATGCCGAGGGCGGCTTGGCCGTGCCCCACACCGAAAGCTGGCAGAGCATTGATGGCGGTCTCTACCGCCGTATCGAATGGAGCTATGACAGCGATGCTGAGGGCGCGGATTGCTCCGGTCTGCGCATGGTGGAGGCGGACATCGCGCTCCAAGCGTCCGATGTGCTCGGCTATCAGCCGGCCATCGATGGCTATAGCCAGGTCCTGAGCAACCCCATTAAAGCGTGCAGCATTTTCGGCATGAATGAGGACGACGAAGCGACCATGCTCACCGGGCTGGCCAGTTTCCGTCTCGTCCAGGCCCAGGCGCTGAACGGCGATCTGGACGGCGCACAGGTGACCCTGGATGCGTTGACCGAAGCCCAGCCCGACGCCGATTTCACCAGCGCCGCCACCCAGTGGCTGGAGGCGTATCAAGCCGACAAAGACCCGGCTGCGGCCTGCGAGGCCGTTCAGGACATCTTCAGCGAAAATGATGATCTCTGGCTCATCACCGATCAGTACGGGTACAACCATCCGGCCTTGGCCGCGCAGCAGATCTGTTTCATTCCGGTGCAATAGGGCAATAGGCGAGAGTGGTTATCAGAAGCCGGGCTTTTGACAAAAGCCCGGCTTCTTTTCATCCTAAGCCCTATTATTCACTGGTGATGACCGGCGTGCCCGCCTGCATGGCTTCCAGCAGCATCATGCCAAAGCCTTCGTAGAAGCTGGGAAAGAGATAGGCCGTGGCCATGTGGTAGAGGGCGGGCTTATCCGCCTCGGCCACCCAGCCGCAGAAGTGAACCTGATCCGTCAGGTTCAGTTCTGCGGCTTTCTTTTGGGGATCGGGCGTGAAGTCGCTGTCGCGCTCCGGGAGCATGCCGGCGATGACCAGACGCACGTCCGGGGCGCCACCTCGGTCCAAATAGCGCCGGTAGGCTTGGAGAACGCCGGTCACGTTCTTGCGCACATCGAAGCCGCCCAAATAGAGGAAGTAGCGCTCAGGTAGCCCATAGTGCGCGCGGACCGCGTCCAGCAGATCTGCGTCCAGCTTGACGTCATCCTCCTGGTTCGGCCCGTGATAGATCACCTGCACCCGCTCTGCCGGGATACGCAGATGGGTCACTATATCCCGGGCGCTGGCCTGACTGACGGCGATGACAGCGGCCGACCGCCGCGCGGTGGCGCTCACCAGCCGGGTGTAGACGCGTTGCAGGGTCCCGCTGCTGTAGGCGGGCAGCAGCAGTGGAATCAGATCATGGACGGTGACCGCCACCGGGCGTGGTTGCCAGTAAGGCGCGGCCCAGTAAGGCGTCCACAGCACGTCCGCGTCCAGGCTGTGCGCGGCCTGGGGCATGGTCGCCTGCTCCCACCAGAGCTTGGCCAGTTGGCGAGGCAGGGACGGCGGCTTGCGGGGGATGATGTCCACGCCCGGCCATGTTCGCCCCTTTGCGTCCAGGCGCGCGGCCGCGGCCGGCGGAACCAACAACGTATAGCGATGATGAGGGGCGGTCCGGGGCAGATGATCCAGCAAGTGGTGCAGATACTGACCGCTGCCAGCCCCCTCCTGGCCGGCGAACCAGCCGTTGATGAGGATATGCATAGGATTCTGCTCTACATCTTCCTGGAAGACGTTAATGCTGCCGCCAGCGCCACAGGGAATGAAAAATCCGTGCAATCCGTGGCTATTTTTCAGGGCAGCTCCAAGCTTCCAGAAGGTCCAAGTCTGCTTTTTTGAATCTGTTGCCGTTTTACCAGGTGCAGGGTAGAATGGACCCCAA
Organism: Chloroflexota bacterium; assembly: GCA_024277175.1. Lineage (GTDB taxonomy): Bacteria > Chloroflexota > Anaerolineae > Caldilineales > Caldilineaceae > JAJRVT01. The sequence goes on from JAJRVT010000144.1 coordinate 2,525, forward strand.
CCTTAAACGATTCCCAATGTTACTCCCGCGGAGCATAAACCATGATCATCCATAACGCAACCATCATTACCTTTGACGACCAGAACCGCGTCCTGAATGACGGCGCGCTGCACATAGACGGCGCGGTCATCGACTCGGTCGGCGCCAGCGCCGATATCCTGGCCGCCTATCCTGACGACGAGCGCTGGGACGCGGGGGAGCTGGTTCTCATGCCCGGCCAGATCTGCTCCCACACCCACTTCTACGGCGCGTTCGCCCGCGGCATGTACATCCCCGGCGAATCGGCCAAGGACTTCCCGGAAATCCTGGACAAACTCTGGTGGCCCCTGGACCGCTCCCTAGACCTGGACGGGGTGCGCAGCTCAGCCGAAGTCTGCCTGGTGGACGCGATCCGAAACGGGACCACCACCCTCATCGACCATCACGCCAGCCAGACAGCCATCGATGGCAGCCTGGACGTTATCGCCGACGCGGTGGTGGCGAGTGGGCTGCGGGCTGCGCTCTGCTACGAGGTCACGGACCGGGATGGCGATGACGCGACCCGGGCCGGCATCCGCGAGAATATGCGCTTCATCCGCAAGGTGAACGAAGCCCGGCGCACCGATCCCGACTCGTCCCTGGCCACCCGCCTGGCCGCGACTTTCGGCCTCCACGCTAGCCTGACCCTCTCCGACGCCACCCTGGAGGCCTGTCGGACCGAGACCGACCGCTTCCACATTCACGTGGCCGAGCACCCGGTGGATGAGTACGACAGCCTGCGCCGCTCCGGCAAGCGCACGGTGGAGCGCCTCCACAGTTTCGGCATCACCGGGCCCGAAACCATCATGGCGCACTGTATCCACGTGGACGCCTGGGAGATGGACATCCTGCGCGACAGCGGCGTCTTTCCCTCCCACCAACCCCGCTCCAACATGAACAACGGCGTGGGCGCGGCCGACGTGACCGCCATGCTGCGAGGCGGTCTGCCCGTCTGCCTGGGCAATGACGGCTTTAGCAATGACATGTTTGCGGAGATGAAGGTGGCGGACCTCTACCAGAAAGCGGCCAACCTGGACCCACGCTACCTGGGCGCGGACAAGGTCGTGCAGATGGCCGTGGTCAACAACCGCAAGCTGGCCGGCATCTTCTTCAACAAGCCCGTAGGCGTGATCCAGCCGGGTGCGTATGCCGACATCATCCTGCTGGACTACTACCCCACCACGCCCCTCTCGCCCGACAACCTGCCCTGGCACATCCTCTTTGGCGTCAGCGGCAGTCACGTCAATAGCACCATCGTCCAGGGGACTGTGCTCATGCGCAATCGGGAGTTGCTCACCATGGACGAGGCCGAGATCACTGCCCGCAGCCGGGAAGTCGCCGCAAGCACGTGGGAGCGATATTGGGCGAAGTTTTAGGATAAATCAGCGTGGTGGAAAATCACGCCTGACTTTGGCTTGTCTGAAGGGAATCGTTCGATGCTTGCGCCTTATTTATGCGCGGACGTAGGCGGACCGGCCCCTGTTTTTCGGGGTTCTTTCCGTGCCCATAGCGAGCGTAGAACTCCTGCACCTGCGCCATGTCCACCTCCCGATCGCCACTGAGATCGATCGTGGGCGAAATCGCAACCAGCCTGTGTTTATAATCCAACGCCACGAGGTAAAGGGGAACCTGTGCGTCCAGCGCGATATAGTAGAACCCGCTCTTCCAGAACTCGGTGTAGCTACGGGTTCCTTCGGGGGCCAGGGCGAGAATCAACTGTTCACGGCGAATGAACTCGTCGGTCACCTGGTGCACGAAGTTGTGGCTGGCCGTCCGGTTCAGGGGGATCCCGCCCATTCGGCGTAGCAGCGCGCCCAAGGGACCACGGAAGAGGGTGTGCTTCCCCACCCACTGGGGGAAGGGCAAAGGGCAGGCGCGGCTGGCGATGAAGGCGTGAATGAAATCCCAGTTGGACGTATGGGGCGCGACCACGATCACATATCTGGAGCCAGAGGGCAGGTCGCCGACGTATCGCCAGCCAAAAAGACGAAAGAGACCGTACCAGAGGCGCTGTATCCATGTGACCGGCCCGATGGTCGTTTCAGGAATCACGAGGACTCCGCTTTTTTTCACTCGCCAGCATTACAGCGTCGATGATCTTGACATAGCCGGTGCAGCGGCAGAAATTGCCGGTCAGCGCGGCCGCGGCCTCGTCGCGCGTGGGGCGGGGGCGCTCTTCCAGCAGTTTGGCTGCACTCATGACGAAGCCGGGCGTGCAGTAGCCGCACTGAACGCCGCCCGCCTCCACCAGCGCCTCCTGCACAGGGGCCAGGTGTTGAGGATCGCCCAGTCCCTCCACCGTGACCACCTGACTGCCGACGGCCCGTTCGGCCGGGGTCATGCACGCCAGCACAGCCATGCCGTCCAGGTAGACGGTGCAGGCCCCGCACTCGCCCTCGGCGCAGCCTTCCTTGACGCCGGTGAAGCCGGCCTCCCGCAGGCTGTCCAGCAGGGTCTGTCCACCCGTCAGCGTCAGCGGCTCTCCGTTGACCAGGGCTTGTCCAGGGCTTCCCGCCGCCTCCCCGTTGCCGGCGGGCCAGCGGCCATCGTTTTCGCCCCAGAGCAGGACCGGCGTCTCCGGCCAGCCTGCCCGCTCGCGGCCGTCGCGTAGCTGGCGCAGCGCGCGCCGGGTCAGCGTTCCCACCATCTCCAGCCGGTAGACCGCGCTGGCGCGGAGGTCGTCGATGGGATGGGCCGCAGTCATGGCCAGGCGCGCGGCCTCGTCGATGACCTCATCCGTAAGCTGTTTGCCGCGCAGGAAGGTTTCAGCCTTCTGTGCACGTGCGATGACAGGCGTCACCGCGCCCAGGCTGATGCGGGCGTCGGTCAGCCCATCCTCCCCCTCTTCAACGATGACGGCCACGCTCACCAGGCTGATGGCCTGGGCCCTGCGCAGCCCCAGTTTGATGAAGGTCCCGCGCGCGCTGTTATTTAGTTTGGGGATGGAGATGCGGGTCAGGATTTCGTCATCGGCCAGATCGACCTGGCGGAAGCCAGTGCTGAACTGTGCCAGGGGCAGGGTGCGTTTCCCCCGATCCGCACTGGCCACGGTCACGGTCGCGTCCAGCGCCATCAACGGGACGATGGCGTCATTGGCCGGGCTGGCGGTGATGATGTTGCCGGCCACTGTGCCCCGGTTGCGGATCTGGGGAGCGCCCACCTCCCAGCATGCCCTGGCCAAAGGAAAGGCGTGGCTCACGATGGAAGAACTGGCCACCACCTGGTTGTGGGTGACCAACGAACCCAGATGAATCCAGCCCTCCTCCTCGCTGATTTCAGCCAGTCCGGAGACGCGCGTCAGATCGATGAGGCCCAGTTCGCCCCCATCGGGCGCGCGCCGAACGCCACGCTCCATCTCCAAAAGCAGATCAGTGCCCCCGGCCATGATACGGGCTTGGGGACCGTGCAGGGCTTTCAATGTCAGGGCTTCATTCAGCGTCGCGGGTGATGCGTAGAATGTATACATGAATTTCCGTCACATTTCGCTGCGGCCGGAGAGCGCCCGGCCCAGGGTCACTTCGTCAGCGTATTCCAGATCGCCTCCCATGGGCAGCCCCCGGGCCAGGCGCGTCACACGCACGCCCAGGGGTTTGATCAGGCGGGCGATGTACATGGCCGTGGCCTCGCCCTCCAGGTTCGGGTTGGTGGCCATCAGAATCTCCTCCACCGGCGTCGCGGGGACGCCGCCCTCCTCGACGGGCGCCGCCGAGAGGCCACGCTGGATACGCTGCAACAATTCGGCGATCTTGAGGTCTTCGGGCCCGATCCCATCCACGGGCGAGATCGCGCCGTGAAGCACGTGGTAAACGCCGTGATATTCGCGCGTGCGCTCGATGGCCTGGACGTCCAGGGGTTCCTCCACCACGCAGATAACGCTGTGATCGCGCTGGGGGTTGTCGCAGATGGCGCAAGGATCGCTGTCGGCGATGTTGTGGCAGATAGAGCAGAAGAGGGTACCCGCCTTGAGCTCTTCCAGCGCGTGGGCGAGTTTGAGCGCGATGGCTTCATCGTTGCGTAGCAAGTAGTAGGTCAGGCGGCTGGCGGTTTTGGGGCCGATGCCGGGCAACTGGCTGAAGGCTTCGATTAAATTGCTGACAGGCTCGGCCAGAGGCTGCACGGCTTATATCCCCAATCCGGGTGGCAGGCCCATACCGCTGGTGAGCGCGCCCATGCGCTCTTCCTGCATGGCTTTGGAAGCCTGCATGGCCTCGCTCACCGCGGCCAGCACCATGTCTTCCAGCATCTCCACATCATCGGGATCGACTGCGTCAGGATCGATCTTGATGGCGCGGAACTCCTGCCCGCCGGTGATGATGACCGTGATCATGCCGCCGCCGGCCGTGACCGTCAACTCCTCCTGGTCCAGCTCGGCCTGGATTTTATCCATCTCTTCCTGTACTTTGGTCATCTGGGACATCAGGTTGCCCATGCCGCCTGCGCCTGCCCCCGCGGTCGGACCGCCGCTCCAGCTACCTGCGCCCGCCTTCTTTCGTCTCTTTTTCGCCATATGGATTCACCTCTGAGAAATAGCAAGTTTTGAAAAAAAATAAACTTTGACGCAAAGGCGCTAAGCCGCAAAGAGGCGCGAAGAAAAGCGGTTTGCACCAATGTGCAGTAGTTCTCTGCGTTCCTCTGCGCCACCGCGTCTCTGCGTCAAATCGCTACGACGCCACCTCCGCTCCCAGGTCAGAGAGTGCGTACTCGATCAACGGATCGGGGCCCTCGTCCAGGACTGGCGTGTTGGAAACGCCGATGGGATTGCTGACCTTGGCCTTCTCACCCATCTGACAGTCGATCTGCACCGGTCGATCCAGGAAACGGGCCATGACGTCACCCACCTGGTGCAGCGTATCAGACTGGGCGATCATGTCGCGGGCAAAGGTGTTGTTGCCAAAAGCCAGGGCCACCGAGCGTTCAGAGATGGCGATATCGCGCACCGAATTAAGCGCCGCCTGGACCCGAAACCCGCATGTCTGCTTGATCATGGCCAGGAATTCCTTCCACTGGCTTTGCAACTTGCGGATGGCGTCCTCGTCCAGGGGCGGCGTTTCCTCCGCGGTCTCCTGGGCAGTGGAAGCGGGGTCTCCGGCTGGCTGAGGAGTCGCCGGTCGAGTTGCCGGCTGGCCTGTAGGTTGGGGGGCGGCCTGGGCCGCCACAGGCGTTGTCTGGGCAGCAGGAGCCGCGTGCACGTCCACTACGACGCTCTCAACGACCTTTGGCTCCGTGGTCTCGATGGCTTCGATAAAGGCCAGTTCCAGGGGCAACTGGGGCTGATAGCCGCCCTTGAGCGCGGGCGCGGCCTCGCTGAAACGCTTGACCGCATGGAGCGTCACTGCCAGGGGCAGTTGGTTGGCCTGCTCCTCCATGCGCGCCACCAGTTCCGTCGGCAGGTCCTGCAACAGATCGGGGGAGCCGGTCATTTTCAGGACCATGACGCCGCGCAGATGCTCCACCACCTGCTGGTCGAATTCGTGCAGGCTGGCCCCCTGGGTTACAAGCTGCTGGATCAGGGTCAGGCCCGCGGTTACATCTTTGGCGGCCAGCGCGTCCACCAGCGCGACCACCGACTCGCTGCTCACCGCGCCCAGGACCTGGTGCACCTGCTCCAGGGTGACTCGCTCGGCGCCGAAGCTAAGCATCTGGTCCAGCAGGCTCACGGCGTCGCGCATGCAGCCCTGGGCGCTGCGGGCCATGGCGGTCAAGGCCTCATCATCGGCCTGGAAGCCCTCCACTTCCACAATGTGGCGCAGGTGGGCCGTGATCTCCGGCACGGGGATGCGGCGGAAGTCGAAGCGCTGACAACGGCTTAACACCGTGGCCGGGATCTTGTGGGGTTCCGTGGTGGCCAGGACGAAGCGGGTGTGGGGCGGCGGCTCTTCCAAGGTCTTCAGCAGGGCGTTGAACGCGCTGCTGCTGAGCATGTGCACCTCGTCGATGATGTAGATCTTGTAGCGCCCTTCAGAGGGACGGAAACCCACCTTCTCGCGCAGGTCGCGAATGTCATCTACGCTGTTATTGGACGCGGCGTCGATCTCGATCAAATCGAGCATGCGCCCTTCGTTGATAGCCACGCAGGTGGGGCAACGGTTGCAGGGCCGCTCGTCCTCCGGCCCGGTGCAGTTGAGGGCCTTGGCCAGGATGCGGGCCGTGCTCGTCTTGCCCGTGCCCCGGGGGCCGGAAAAGAGGTAGGCGTGTGCGATGCGACCGTCGCGCAGCGCGTTGCGCAACGTCTGGGTCACGTGCTCCTGGCCGATGACTTCTTCGAATGTTTGGCTGCGCCACTTACGATAGAGTGCTTGAGACATGAGCTTCCGGATCCGGATCGCGAACAAGCATGGAGTTGCAACCGACTGGCTCAGTAGACGGGTCTAGTGTAGCATCATCACCCGCGGCCTGCAAGCCCCGCGCGAGTGCGCCCGGCGTTATGGATATGCCTCCTTTTCACCTTCTTTGGCCGTGTGTTATTATCAATGCCCATGAGCGCCGATCAATCATCGTCAACCCATCTGCTGGACACCCAAATGCTGGCCGTCGATCCTCGCAGCCCGGACCCTGAAATTCTGCGCCGGGCCGCGTCTATCATCCGCGCTGGCGGGCTGGTGGCTTTCCCCACCGAAACCGTCTACGGCCTGGGCGCGAACGCACTGGACGCAGCCGCGGTGGCGCGCATCTTCACGGCCAAACAGCGCCCAGCCCATGATCCCGTTATCGTCCATGTAGCCGATGTCGGCGAGTTAGAACGCCTGGCAGCACGCGTGCCGGCCGTGGCCAGGAAACTGGCCGCTCGCTTCTGGCCCGGTCCCCTGACCCTGGTGCTGCCTAAAGCCGACGTCGTGCCTGACGTGGTGACGGCCGGCGGGCCTACCGTGGCTGTACGTTCTCCCAACCACCCCTTGGCCCTAGCCCTGATCCGGGCCGCGAAGACGCCCATCGCCGCGCCCAGCGCCAACCGCTTCAGCCGCACCAGCCCCACCACCGCCCAGCATGTCTGGGACGATCTGGCCGGGCGCATCGACCTGATCCTGGACGGCGGACCTACGCCCATCGGCGTCGAATCCACTGTCCTGGACGTGAGCGGCGAGCAGCCGGTGATCCTACGGCCCGGCGGGGTTACCGCTGAAGCGCTGGCGGCCGCATTGGGACGCCCGTTGGCCGAACCAGGGGCGACGAACGGGGCGGACGCGGTCCTGGCCTCTCCGGGCATGCTGGAGCGCCATTACGCGCCCCGAACCCCCCTCTGGCTCTTCACCGGTTCGACTGCAGCCATCCACGCGGCTATACGCACCGAGATCGAAGCGGCCCAAGGGCGGGGCCAGCGGGTGGCGCTCATGCTGGCTGCGGAGGATGCATCGACGTTCGAAGGAATGCAGGCGCAGGCGGCCATCATCGGCTCCATCGACCAACCTGATGAGGTGGCCCGCAACCTGTTCCAGACCATGCGCGCGCTGGACGTAGCCGGCGTTGATCTGATTCTGGCGCGTGATTTCCCCCCCGCCGGGCTGGGCCAGGCCGTGCGTGACCGGCTGCGTCGGGCCGCAGAGCGGATCATCAATCTGTAAGGCCGCTGTTTAGCGATCATCATTAGAACGCTGACTGCATCGGGTGAAGTCAGCGTTCCAACCGAACTTGTCATCCAAAAGCGACAAACGAACGGAGGAATCATCTATGAGCAAACCCACCATTGCCGTCATCGGCGGCACGGGCGCAGAAGGGTCCGGGCTGGCCATGCGTTGGGCAGCGGCCGGCTACCCGGTCGTTATCGGCAGCCGCAGCACGGAAAAGGCGGTCACCGTCAGCACAGAGTTGGCGGCCAGACTGCCGGACGGCAGCGTACCTCTCACCGGTCTGGCCAACCTGGCCGCGGCCGAAGCCGCTGATATCGTGGTCCTCAGCGTACCCTATAGCTCCCAAGCCGGGATCATCGACCAGATCGCGACCGGCTGTCACGATAAGATCTTCGTCACCGTGGCCGTGCCTCTGAAACCGCCTAAGGTGGCCGTCGTATGGCAGCCGCCGGGTGGATCCGCGGCCCTGGAAGCCAAGGCGCAACTGGGTGATGATGTCCAGGTCGTGGCCGCGTTCCAGAACATCTCCGCCGCCCACCTCCAGGACCTGGACTGGGAGCCGGATAGCGATGTGCTGGTGACGGGCGATAGCAAGGCGGCCAAAGCCCAGGTTATCGATCTGGCCAATGCGGCCGGTTTCTTCGGCATCGACGCCGGGCCGCTGACCAACTCGTCGGTGGTCGAAGGGCTGACCGCGGTGCTTATCGGCATCAACATGCGTAACAAGGTCAAGGGCGCGGGCATCCGAATTACGGGTATCCCGCGGCCAGAATAGAACGCAGATTTGATGGATTGAGCGGAAACTGCCGGGTTTTGGGAAAAATCCATGAAAATCCGCCACATCTGGTAAAGCCGTGTTCCATTAAAACAAAGCATCAGAGCGTCATGCAGCCATCCGATCACATCCACATGGAAACCCTGGCCGTCCACGCTGGGGAGACTGGCGAAAGGGAAGCCGGCGCGGTGATGCCGCCCATCCATCTCTCCACCACCTTCGAACGGGGAGCGGACGGCGGCTATCCGTCCGGCTTCGTCTACGCGCGTAGCGATAACCCCAACCGCCAGGCCCTGGAACGCGCGCTGACCGCGCTGGAAGGGGGTGAGTCCGCGGCCGCGTTCGCCTCCGGCATGGCCGCGATCATGGCCGTCTTCCAATCTCTGGAGAGCGGCGCACATCTCATCCTGCCCGACGACGTCTACTTTGGAACCAGCGCGTTGGCCCGGGATGTCTTCGCGCGTTGGGGGCTGGCGGTTTCCACCGCGGACATGACCGATCCTGACACGGTAGCCCGGCTGGTCCGACCAGAGACCGCGCTGATCTGGGTGGAGACGCCTTCCAACCCCATGCTCAAGATCACGGATATCGAAGCTATCGCCCGCATCGCGCATGAGGCCGGTGCGCTCTGCGCCTGCGACAACACCTGGCCTTCGCCTGTCCTGCAACAGCCTCTGGCTCTGGGCGCGGATCTGGTCATTCACTCCACCACCAAGTACCTGGGCGGACACAGCGATCTGGTGGGCGGCGCGGTGATCGCACGCGCGGATGGTGAACAGTTCGCACGCATCCGCACTATCCAGACCATCGGCGGCGCGGTCCCCTCGCCCTTCGACTGCTGGCTGCTTATGCGCAGCATCCGCACCCTGCCCCATCGTATGCGCGCCCATTCTCGGAACGCGCGTCAGGTGGCCGCGTATCTGGCCGATCACCCCGCGGTGGCGCGGGTCCACTACCCGGGGCTGGCCGACCACCCCGGCCACGCCATCGCAGCCCGGCAGATGCGCGATTTTGGCGGCATGCTCTCCATTCAGATGCAGGGCGGGGCTGAGGCCGCCTTGCGACTGGCCAACCGGGTGCGTCTCTTCACCCAGGCCACCAGCCTGGGCGGCGTGGAGAGCCTGATCGAGCACCGGGCCTCGGTGGAAGGGCCGGGCACGACCACGCCCGACGACCTCCTGCGCCTTTCCATCGGCCTGGAGCATGCAGATGACCTGATCGCGGACCTGGAGCAGGCGATAGGATAGAAAGGTCATGAACCTCGTCGACGCGTTACGTTTGAACAGAGATGACGTCTCCCCCGAAGTGATTTCCTTTGTGGGGGCGGGGGGCAAGAGCAGCGCCATGTTCCGCCTGGCTGGGGAGCTGGCCGCGCAGGGCCAGCGGGTGATCATCACCACCACCACCCGCATCGCCGCCGACCAGATCCGCCTTTCGCCGGCCTTCGTCTCCACAGAGAACGACCATCTGCCATTGGACGATCTGGCCGCGGCCCTGGATCGCCACGGCCAATGTCTGGTCATCGGCCGCGACGTGATCGAACGCGGCCCGGGCGTCAAAAAAGCCGGCATCCGGCCCCAACTGGTGGATGAACTGGCGGCCCGCGCGCCCGCGCTGGGCGTGGACGCCATCCTTATCGAGGCCGACGGCAGCCGCATGTTGCCGGCCAAAGCGCCGGACAGCCACGAGCCGGCCCTGCCCGCCTCCACCACGCTCCTGATCCCTGTCATGGGGATGAACGCGCTGGGCGCGCCGCTGGATGAAGACCACGTCCAGCGGGCGGCGCTGATCCGCAGGCTGCTCCAGCTTCCCCCACAGGGCGCAACCCGCCTGACTCCTGCACAGATGGTTCGGCTGCTCATCCATCCTGATGGCGGCGTCAAGAATCACCCGCCCGGCGCGCGCTGTCTGACCCTGCTCAACCAGGTGGATGATCCGCCACGCCTGGCCGCGGCCCGCCTGATGGCCCACCTGCTGGCCGGGGATGGGTTTAGTGCGCTGATCGGCCGGGTGGGCATGGCGGAAATGGAGCCGATCCGCGAGCGCTGGGGACCGGTGGCCGCGATCGTGCTGGCCGCGGGCGAGAGTGCGCGGCTGGGGCGGCCCAAACAGTTGCTCCTAGTGGATGGCGAGCCATTGGTCACGCGCACGGCCAGCACGGCCCTGGCAAGCGGCGCGCAACAGGTCATCGTGGTCACCGGGGCCTGGCGTGAGGCGGTGACCAAGGCATTGGCGCCCCTGGTTGCGGACGCGAGCGGACGTCTGCGGCTGGTTTACAACGAGCAGTGGCGGACGGGGCAGGCGTCCAGCATGCAGGCCGGGCTGGCGGCCTGTGCGACGGGAACGGAGGCCGCCCTTTTCATGCCCGTGGATCAGCCGCGCCTGGAGGCGGCGCTGTTGCGGCGGCTGATCGGAGCTTGGCGAGCCGGCGCAGGCTTGGCGACGCCGGCCGTGGATGGCCAGTTACGGGGCGCGCCGGGACTCTTCGACCGCTCCTTCTGGCCGGAGTTGATGAGGGTGCGCGGGGATACGGGCGGGCGTCCGTTGCTACGCCGCTACCAGGATCAGGTCAGGACAATCTCTACGCATATGAAGATTCTGGCGGACATAGACACCCTGGCGGATTTCCAGGGATTGACACGCCCTGCTCAGACGTAGAACACGTCCAGACATTGTTGGTCTACCTAGGCGCGGCCAACCCACATTTGACTGGCAAAGGATAGCATTTGCTACGTAGCCCCCTGAAGAAGGTGCTCGATCAGGGCGGCGCTGCGAGGCCCCCGGGCGCGACAGGTAAGGATGCGGACGTTGTGGGCGTGATCGGCGTAGTCGAGGGTCACCTCCAGGCGGTCGGTCGGCAGTAGGTCGGCCAGGCGCTCGGCCCATTCAATGATCACAATGGCGCGGGGGTCATCCAGCACCTGATCCAGGCCGAAGGTGTCCGCTTCGAGCATAGCCTCGGCCATGGTTTCACCCAGCCGGTAGCCGTCGATGTGGAAGAGGCGCGCGCCGGAAGGCAGGTCATACTCGTTGACCAGGGTGAAGGTGGGGCTGCGCACGTAGGTTTCGACGCCCAGCCCCCGGGCGACGCCCTGGGCCAGCGTTGTCTTGCCTGCGCCCAGATCGCCCTGGAGCGCGAGCATATCCCCGGGGTGTAACAGGCATCCTAACCGCACGCCAAGTTCGTACGTCTCTGCAGCTGAATCGGTGTGGATGGTGCAGACGGCGTCCTCATGCCTGGCCGTCTCCACAGACGTTGTTTCCATGGAGTATATGCGTCCTTCGGTTATCACAGCGGCTACGCTGGTGCGGATTTGAGCGTCTCCAGGGCGGTGGCGATATAGGATTCCACCTTGAGCCTGTATTCCTCTACCAGCGTACGCGCGAGTTCGTCATCCGCCGCTTCCGCCACCAGTTCGAATAGCGGCCTTTCCGGGTTCGGCATGATGTGCACCCACGCCTTGTCATCCAGATGGATTTTGACGCCGTCGATTTTTTCCGCATTCGTCTCGTTATATTCCTCATTGAGCAAACGCATCACAGCGCCCTTGGCCGCCCAGGGGCAATGCACCTGCTCTTTGGCCAGATGGGCGACTGGCAGGTAATCGACCACCTGACTGGCCGGCATGGCCCGACGCGCCAGGTATTCCAGCAGACGAGCGATGGTGAACATGCCATCCACAACCGGCTGAAAGTCCGGAAATATGAAATTGCCGGCCGCGTCGGTCACCATGAGCACGTCAGCGCTGCCCGCTGCGGACATCATGCTGTGCAGATGGCGACGAATGCGGAAGACCGATCCCCCATGCCAGGCGGCGATCTCATCGAACGCGTTACAGGCGTTGATGGGCACGGCGATGGCCCCGCCTGGATTGGCGAAAAGAGTCAGCTCAGCCATCAGCGCCGCGGCCCGTTCATCAGCCAAACTACGCCCCTTGTCGTCCACCACATAAAGTTTTTCGCCACCCACGCCAAGCTGCACGCCCAGGTCCGCACCCAACGCGTGGACGATTTTGCCCATGCGCACGCGGTTGTTGCGGAATTCCTCCTCTAATATGGCCAGCTTGGCCTCATCCATGCGCGCGTTCAGGGGCAATGCATCGATGTCGAGGTGGGCCAGGATGCCTGAGAGCGTGTCTGAAGCCAGCCCGTGGGAGTAATCCACCACCAGCTTGAACTTACGCTCGCGGATGGCGTCGACGTCGATATTCGCCAGAAACGCTTTACTGTACTCTTCCACCGTGTTGCGGGTGTACTCGATGGAGCCGATTTCATTGAAGTAGGCGCGACGAAAATCCTCACGGAAAAACATGCGCTCGATTTTACGTTCGGCGGCGCTGCTGAGGTTGAGTCCATTGGCGTCGGTGAAGCGGATATCGATCACTCGCTGGTCGAAAGGGCTGAGCCGAACATGGATGCCGGCTTTCACCTGATCGTGGCCACGCACATAATGGCGCAGGACGGGAATGGCGACCGTCTGCATATCCAATACGTTGACGCCGGCGCCCGGCAGGCCGCTGATCAGCGCACGCTTGATCATCCGCGAGGCGCGATGGGTGTCGCGATTGATGGCGACATAGCTTCCCTTGGGCAGGGCCGCCCCCAGGGCGGCGCCCAGTTTGGCGGCGAACTCGGATGTGATGTCGATGTTGATCACCCCGGAAACGCCGAAGCGGGAAAAGAGGGTCCGCCGCCCCTGACTGCCCCAGATGATGCTCTCCCGCACCTCGGCCCCAGCTTCGATCTCCTTGCGCGGCCAAAGTTTGACGTTGGAGTCGATCAGGCATCCTTCGCCCAGTATGCAGTTGTCACCGATGACGGCCCCTTCGAAGGCCATAACCTTGGCTTTGATGCTGCACTGGCGGCTGACGATGACGCCGTGCAACTCGCATGACTCGCCCACATAGTTGTTGCGCCACAGGATGCTGCGTTCGATGCGGCTGAAGTTGTCGATGACTGTGGAATCCCGAATTACAGCCGGTCCATGGATGATGACGTCTCCCTTGATCTTGACCTCGTTGCCCAGATAGATGGGACCATAAAGCTGGGCGTTGGGCGCAATTTCCACATCCTTGCCGACCCAGACGCCGCCGCCGATATGCTCGCCGATGGGTTGGGGGAGGGCTACCTTGCCGGCGAGAACGTCGGCGTTGGCTTGCATATATTCTTCGATGTTGCCCACATCGCACCAATAGCCGTCGGCGATATGGCCATAGATTGAGTCGCCGGCCGCCATCATAGCCGGAAAAAGATCCTGGGAAAAGTCGAATGCGGTGTCGTCAGGGATATAGGCGAGGACTTCCGGGTCCAGCATATAGATGCCGGTGTTGACCGTGTCGGAAATAATCTCGCCCCAGGTGGGCTTCTCCAGAAACTGGGTGACAAAGCCTTGTGAGTCGGTAACGATTACGCCGTATTCCAGGGGATTGGCCACGCGGGTCAGGGTCAATGTGGCCAGCGCACCGGAGGCTTCATGGGCGCGAACGATTTCGCCCAGATCGAAGTCGGTCAATGCGTCGCCGCTGATGACGAGAAAGGGAGCGTCGCCCAGCAACGCGGCCGCGTTCCTGACGCTGCCAGCAGTGCCCAGGGGCGTTTCCTCCACCGAGTAGGTGATCTTCATCCCCCGGTAGACGCTTGTTTCCAGAAAATTTTGAATGGCGGCAGCCATGTAGCGCAGCGTCACCACCACTTCGGTGACGTCATGGCTGGCCAACAGATCGAGGATATGGCTGATCACCGATTTGTTGACGATGGGAACCATTGGTTTGGGACGCCCGACGGTGAGGGGACGCAACCTCGATCCCTCTCCGCCTGCCATCACGACGGCTTTCACAGCGCTTCACCTCTTTGTTGATGCTCTGATCGGCTACGGGGAATCGTCGCACTCGCCCCACGGCGTATCAGATAGGCGGCCATGGATAGTTGCGGCGCATGGCCAGCGGACCAGGATAGCTACGATTTTTTAGCAGATGGGCGAGACGGTTGCGCATGGCCTCCACTTCCCCACCGGTGAGCAGAGTCGTGAAAATGCGACTGAATGTAGCGTCGCGATCGGCTAGGCCAGCGTCGAAACGAGCCATATCGGCCAGCAGATCCGGTGCGATAGGCTGCCCGCTGAATTCCCAGATCACCGAACGCAGCTTGTATTCCACATGAAAACAGACGCCATGATCGATGGCCCACATTCGCCCGTTCGCGCAGACCAAACAGTGACCGCTTTTGCGATCGGCGTTGTTGATAATGTAATCGAACAGGGCGATCCGCTGCAAGGCGGCGGCAAAGCGGGCGTCGTCGCGGACGCTGAAATAGTGCTGGTCCGGGTCATGCTCCACATAGAATTGGATGCTGCCCTGGCCATAAGGTCCCTGACGCAGAATCGTGGGCGGAACCAACCCCCAGTTCAGAGCCTGGCTCACCTGATAGGCCGCGGTCTCCCGGTTACACAGGCTCCCATGATCGAAATCCCATAGCGGACTCTCGCCCTGGCCGGGCTTGTAAACGGCCGCTAGTGATCGGTCCCGGTCGCTGATTTTCACCAGATAGCTATAGTTGGAACTATAGGGCAGTCGCCCTTGCACCACAACGCGACCTGACTCTAGTGTGCTTAATACCTGGGCTTCTGTCAAATGCCCAGGTCGGCGATCCTTGAATTGGGAGGCTGGTGTGGGTGGCGTTGGCATGATAACAAGGTGACAAGGTGACAAGATGAACGGGTGACAGGACCGTTCGTAGTATGCGTTTCAGCGCAGTTGGCAACGGGGCTGCGCTGAAGCGCGTCCTACGAACCGGTCGCCTATTTGCGCCGTATTGGACTAGAAGACGATCGCCATGGCTTCGCCGTCGGTGCGCGGGCAGAAGTGGCCGCTCCGATCGATGGGACGATGGCAGAGTGGACAGAGGGGGCGGCCCTGCTCGACGACATCCAGCGCATGCTCGCTCATTCGCCGCATCTGCTCCCGGGTGGCCACCATGCGCGCGCTGGGGACGGGTTCCTCGTCCGGATCCGCAATCCGTCCGGGTTCCTCGATCACCAGCGCTTTAGCGACCAGCCATATCCGGTCTTCATCTTCATCGTAACCGAGGATCAGTTGGCGGATACGGAATGCGGGGTCGACCGGGTGGCGGGGACGGAGGGGGGTGCCGGGCGTGGATGGGGTGGCCAGGCGGGGATCCATCTCCGCCAGATCCTCTAACAATTGGAGCGCACCGAGGGCCAGATTGGCCACTTCTTCTTTCTCCAACACCAGGCTGAGGATCCGATCTCCCGCGCACGCCTGGATGAAGAAAGTGCGCTCACCGGGTGCGCCGATCGCGTCGGCCACCAGCATCTCGACAGGATTGAAATCGTAGGTGTATCGGGACATGACAGATTCACTCGATGCGCAAGGGCGGTAGCGCGGCCAAGTAGTTCATAGTCAGGATCATGGGGCGGTGATCGAAGAACGCAATCACGCTCAAGGATGCTGTGCTGATGGCTACCCGCTGAAAGAGATCGATGGGCACGCCCAGATAGTGGGCCATGGTGGTGCGGATGACGTCGCCATGGCTGAAAACCGCGACGACCTGATTCGGATGACGGGTGCGCACGGCCTCGATCGCACCCACAGCCCGAAACTGGACTTCGCGCAGGGTCTCGCCGCCGGGAAAGCGAAACTGGCTGGGATAGTGCTGCACCGCCTGCCATTCAGGACGCCGGGCCAATGCCCGCAGTTCGCCCCCCTGCCACGCCCCGTAGTCCACCTCAATCACGTCGGCCTCCGGCTGGACGGCGAGATCGAGCGCCTCAGCCAGGGGGCGGGCCGTCTCCATACAGCGTTCCAACGGGCTGGAGTAGACGGCGGTGATGGGCTGATCGGCCAACATTGCGGCCAGTTCAGCAGCCTGGCGGCGACCGACCTCGTTCAGGTGAACGCCGGGGGTGCGTCCGGCCAGCCGCTTCTCATCCACCCAGTCGTTTTCGCCGTGTCGAATCAGCAGCGCGTAGGTTGTCGTTTTCGTCATTCTCTCTGAGCCGCCTGTTATGTGCTATAATGGATGCTACCCTTATCTTCCGGGCAACGCCAAGCTGTCTGGAATGTGGAGATGCGCCATCTGACCGATTCCAAGCATAACACGAAGTCGATGATATCGAAGTGTACAAACTTACCTTTGTGCAGATTTCGTCCCCGGCTTCAGTCTATGTCCTGATTTATTTGCGCCGCTGTCACCCTGGATTTCAACGTTCGCCATGAATGGCTTCCCGACTACCGATTGCAACCCTATCCGACGACCACGCGTAATGCGGGCGATCACCGCCGCTACCGTGGCCTTGACCCTGCTGCTATTATTACTAGCTGTGACCGCCTGTGCAGCCCGCGGCCCGGCGCCCGATCCCTACGCCCGTTATCGTCCTGCGCTCAAAGAGGCGTTCCAGAGCGATCTGGACAATCTGGAAGGCGCGCTGGCCTACGCCCTGAGCGTGGAGGTGAACCCGGAAACCAGCGTCCTCACCGGGACAGGGACCATCGAACTGACCAACTATAGCGCCGACCCATGGGACGAACTGGTCTTCCGCCTCTATCCCATGCTAGACCAGTACAAGGGCAACCTGTTGGTCCGCGGCGCGGTGGTGGATGGCCAGCCGGTCAGCTTCAACTATCTGGGGGAAAACACGGCTATCAAGGTCGATCTGGCTGAGCCGTTGGCTCCGGGCGAGAAGGCGACGGTGAAGATGAGTTGGCGGCTGGAGTATCCGACCTGGGCCAACAACTCCAGCGTCTACGTCCTCTACGGCGCCAGCCAGGATATGATTAGCCTGCCTCTCTTCTACCCGTCCCTGGCTGTCTATGAGGATGGTCCCGTGCCGGGGACAGGGCGGTGGTGGCTGGATGAAGGGACGGTGCGCGGGGATGCAGCCTTCAACGTCGCCTCCCTTTTCGCGGTCACCGCCACCTTGCCGGCTGACCAGGTTCCCGTCACCAGTGGCACGCTGATCACGTCCACGATTCTGCCAGATGGCCGCGTGCAGCGCGCTTGGGTGACCGGCCCCTCGCGCGAGTTTCTAATCCATATGAGTCCACGCTTTCAGGCAGCCAGTTATGAAAGCAATGGCACGCGCGTGACCAGCTATTGGCTGCCCGGGGACGAGGCGGCGGGCAAGGCCGCGCTCCGTTATGCTGTGGCCGCCCTACGCATCTATAGCCGTCGTTACGGCGAATACCCCTTCCGCGATATGCGCATCGCGCCGGCGCCCATCAACTATCGGGGCATGGAGTATCCTCAGGCCGCGCTCATGGGCGTGGAACTCTACAACAAGGAGCGCTCCAGTCTGGAATCGGTGGTGGCTCATGAGATCGCCCACCAGTGGTGGTACCAGATCGTCCACAACGATCCGGTCAACGCGCCTTGGCTGGACGAAGCCCTGGCCGAATATTCCATGAAGCGCTACATGGAGGACCTGCACGGAGATGCGAGCGCGGCGCGTATGCAGCGCACCCGCTGGGACGCGGCGCTGGAGTTGCTACGTCAACGGGCCGGGGACGCACCGGTGGGTATGACGGTCGATGAATACGAAGACGGCGGCCAGTACGAGACCATCGTCTATGGCAAGGGCGCGCTCTTCTATGACGCGCTGCGCGATCGGCTGGGCGATCGTCGGTTCGACCAGTTCCTGCGCGATTATCTGGAAGAGCATCGCTACGGCATCGTCACCGTGGACGAGTGGCTGGCCGATTTGCAGGCCCTGGACGATCCGGCGCTAGTGGAGTTGTACCGGAAGTGGATCAATCCGCCATCATCGACAGCGTCCGAATTCAATCTTACACCTGAACCCCACGCTGGGGAAGGCGCTTTCGATAAAGGTGAAAACAAGTAATGGCGACTGACGACTCCGGGTTGTCAAGTCTCTATTTTTTGTATATGGGCGTTGGCGTGTCTGTGTTTTGGCTTGGGTTGTACGCCTTGACGCGGGCGTGGATGCTCCCGGAGGTGGAGCGCCGTACGCCTTATTCGCCTTCTTTATTCATCGGGATCAGTTGCATCCTGCTCGGCGTGTACAGCCTGGGCGTGGCGATGGAGGCCGTCGCCCTGTCTTCCGGTGAGTTTTTCACCTGGCAACGGCTCACCTGGTGGGTTACCCCGTTCGCGGCCACCTTTTTCCTCTTCGCGGTCTTCTCGTTGGATCACGATCTTCGACGATCCGCCGCCTCGGCCAGATATGCGTTTCTTTTTGGGGGATTGTTGATCGTGAGCGCTGCTGTCGCCTACGGGATCGTGAGTGGCGTTTTCTCATCTCCGGTCGCCACCGCTCACGTGGTCAACAGTGCGCCTCTCTTTTCCACATTGCCGCGAATGCCCCACTATCTGATCTATGGCGTTTATGTGCTTGGCCTGCTGACCATCGCCGCCATCCGTTTGATCTGGCGTTGGATTGGACGCCCAACAAACAACCAGGATGACGCCAACGATGAAACGATGTGGCCGTTGGCGCTGGCAGGCGGACTGATCCTGACCGGCTCGGCTATTGGCATCGCAGCGCCGGGGGCGATTTCACGACAGTTGGGGTTGATGGTCATCGCCGGCGGCAGCGGATTGACCGCATACGCTATGGCCCGCCATCATGCATTCATGCAGAGCCGCAGTATTGTACGCGATTTTAGACAGTCGTTTTTGCGCACGCTGTTTTCACTGCTCATTTTCGTATCACTCTTCGTCGTTTTACAACGGGTGGCCGGCTATCACCCTGAGCCGGCGGCGCCGGCCATTCTGAGCTACTTGATCGTCATCATGCAGATGGGAAGTCCCCAGCTTTTTTCGGTCACCGATCGTCTTCTCTTGCCTTCCTGGATGTCACGTTACCGACAGCAGCTTGAACGTCTCCAGTCCGATGCATTGACTGCCATCGACGCCAATGACGCTTTTGCGAACGCCGCTTCTATCGTGGATGAAATCACAGAGCAAGCCCAGCAGGCATATTTGCAGGCCACCATTCGCGAAGAGATCGAACGTATCTTCCAGTACAGGCATTTCGAAGATGACGTGCTGTTGAACAAGAGCCGTCTGCAGGACCTCTCCGTGGTGAAGCGGGAGGTGGTAAGTGACGCCGACGCCCCGATTGTCGACGATTACAGGGCCAATACTTTACGGCGAGCGCTTATTCGACTACTCGATCTTTCCTGCGCTAAAATTCATAGCGAAACACCTGATCCGGAGGAAATCGGATTGATGATTATGTACAAACAGTACATCGAGAACATGAGCCGGAGCCAGGTCGAAACATTTCTTCAGGATCGGTATGGACTTTTGGTGCGTGGCGGCGTCTATTCCCGATATCTTATGAGGGGGCGAGCGCGTTTTGCATCCATTCTGTATCGAACCGAGATCACCATGATAGAGAACACTCCATTATCCCACGAATAGTCGTTCCCACCCCTATTTTCCTAACCCCCAACCCTTTACATTGAGTTGGCTAAATGTTCGATATTTGTATCAACATAAGAATTTTCGTGCTGTGGCCAATCTGTAATCGGAACACCTTCAATATAGGCGATAGCATCCTCAAAATGCTGATAAATTGTGGATTCATGTAAGCA
>JAJRVT010000145.1 GCA_024277175.1 Chloroflexota bacterium
CGCTCTGATCGTCCCTTTGACCCGGCGTTGGCGATGCCTGCCTGATGACCTATGCGTTATGTAATCTAAACCTTTGTTCTTTATCCGTTTGCTCTCACATTTCGTCAATTAGGGACTTGACATCAAAGAGAGAATCTACGGGGGCGGGTCAACCAGGGTTGTGCGGCATTTTTTGCCGCACCTATCCTTGTTCTTTCCAGACCTTGGCCATCAGATAATAGGCCGTGGGGTGGGGTTCGACGTTGTGGAACTCCTTGCGCGTGATGTTCCAGACACTCTTCCAGAAGCTGTTGCCGATGGGACCGCGCTCCTGCATGATGTCCTCCATCTGGCACATGATCTCGCGGCGGGCGTCCACATCCAGGGTGGCCTCCGCCTGGTGGAGTAGATCGGTGAATTCGTCGTCATACCAGCGAGTCTCGTTCCAGGCGCCGATGGACTCCTTGGTGTAGGCCAGGGGCAGCACCATGGTAGCCAGAGGACGATGGGTCCAGGAAGTGATGCCCAGGTCCACCTCGGTCCAACGATCCCAGTAGCCGCCGGGGTCCGTGATGTCCAGCGTGATATCGAAGCCGGCGGGGGCCGCCAATTCCTTGAGGGTCTGGGCGATCTCCGGCTCGGCCTGGTCGTTCTTGGTGGCCAAGGTGACCTTCAACGGCAGTTCGATCCCCTTCTCAGCCGCGTACTCCTCCAGCAGCGCCTTAGCCTGCTCCGGATCGTACGCGGGGATGGGCTTCTCGCAATAGGAGGGGTGAACGGGGGCCATGTGGGCGTCGATGGAGAGATCGCCCTGGTCGAAGTAGGCGAGCTGTAAGATCTTGGCCCGGTCCTGACAGAGCTTGAGCGCGGTGCGCACCCGGTTGTCGTCCCACGGCTCCATGTCCACGCGCATGCGCAGGATCAACGCCTGGGCAGTGCTGGCCGGGCGCACCGCCAAATCCGGGTTGTCCTTGAGGGCCAGGAAATCGGCCGGCCGCGGGTCGTAAAGGGTGTCCACCTGACCCGACTGGAGCGCGGCCACGCCGGCGTCCTTGTCGGTGGAGACGAAAATCAGTTCGTCCAGATAGGGGAGCGGCTGGCCGTCCTCGCCGTTGCGCCAGTAATCCTCGCGGCGCTTGAACACGGCCCGCTCGCCCTCGGCGTATTCTTCCAGCAGGAAGGGGCCAGTGCCCACGGGCTGCTTGATGATGTCGCCCTCGAAGTCCCTGGGCAGGATGACCGCGGGATAGTGGAAGAGATGTTCGGGCACGCCGATGTTGGCCGTTTCCAGGTTCAGGCGAATGTGATAGTCATCCACCTTTTCCACGTTCTGCATGCCGCCCCAGTAGGAGAGGAGACCGAACATGGACGAACCCACATCCTCATTGAGCCACTCGCCAATCGTGAACATGACGTCATCCGCGGTCAGTTCCTGGCCGTTGTTGAACTTGATTCCCTTGCGCAGATAGAGGTCCCAGGTCTTGACGTCGTCGCTGGCTTCCCACTTCTCCAGCAGCAGGGGCCGGGTGATGTTGTCCGAGCCGGTCTCGGTCAGGTATTCGCTGATCTGGCGGACGATGTTGGCGCCCTCCACCCACGAAAGGCGGGCCGGATGGTCCAGCAATTGAAGCTGCATGGAGGCGGTCCAGGTGCCACCCCGGGTGATGGCGGGCGACTCTTCGCCGGCCGCGGCCACGGGCGCAGCCGCCTCCTCGCTGGGCGCGGCCCCACCGCCACCGGGTGCGCAGGCGGCCAGGGCGTAAGCTGCGGCCGCGGATGAGCCGAGCAGGGTCGCATAGCGCAGGAAAGAGCGGCGGGACATCTTGCCGCGCGCCAACTGATCCTGGGCCTCCAAAACGAGCGGATGAACGCGTTCTGAATTACTCATGGTGTTCATTTCTCCTTGGTTCTCTTGTACAGGTTTTGCACAACGGACAGGTTTTTACACGAGACGCTTACACACAGGACGTTCATAGAACGGGCAGGAACGACACACAATAACCGAACTGATCGGATCGACCATGACTTCGACTTCAGCAGGCTTGCCTGGTGGAGCATAGGGGACGCCCGAAGGCGCGTGAAGGATGAACAGTCAAAGTATAGCACAGCAGGCGAGACGCGTAAAACCTTCGATCTGGCCCGGGTGCATTCGGAATTGGGGGCGAAATTTACCTGCTTCGAACGTGCCGGGGAGTTCGGAACTCCCCGGCACATGCCAGCGCCCCCAAATCAGAATGCACCCATCTGGCCCCGGTCGCGCCCACAAACATGGGGGAAAGAGAAAAAATCAACGCTTGACAAAAACTCGAAGTTGCATTTAGAATTCGCTATCAATCACACAGTTGATATTAAACTAAAATTTCAGTTGCATGTCAACCCACGAAAATTCATTCAGGAGCCTGTTGGAAAGACGACTGCCGTGTATCCCACATCCGCACTCTCAACCTCCATGCTTGGCGCATCGTCGCGTCGTCGTCTGGAAACCGAATCCATGAACGGCCTGGCCTACCGGCGCATCAAGGAAAAGATCATCGCCGTCGAACTGCCGCCCGCAGCGCTGATCGACGAAGGCTCCCTGGCCGCCGAACTCCAGATCGGGCTGACGCCGGTGCGTCAGGCCCTGCGCCGGCTGGCCCTGGAAAACCTGGTGGTGATCCTCCCCCGCCGGGGCACCATCGTGGCCGATGTAAACCTCTCTGATCTGCACAAGATTTTCGAAATGCGCCGGGAACTGGAGCCGCTGGCCGCGTCCCTGGCCGCGCAACGGGCCACGCCGCCCCAGATCGAGGAGATGCGCGCGTTGGCGACCCAGGTCCGGGAGGTGACCACAGGCCAGGAAACCAACCAGGAAACCGGCCAGTTGCTGCGCTTCGATCAACGCATGCATATAAGCCTCTGGCAGGCGGCCCACAACGAATTCCTGGAGGAAACCCTGGAGCGGCTTTATAACCACGTACTCCGGCTCTGGAACCTCTCCCCCATCCAGACGAGCAGCGTGCAGCAGGCCATGGAGGACCATTTGACGATCTTCGAGGCTGTGGCCCGGCGGGACGCAAACCAGGCCGCCAGACTCATGCGGGTGCATGTACGCGGTTTTCAGGAACGGGTTCTTCAGATGTATACTGTGGGGGCGTGGGCTCCCCTATAACCATAAACAACAAACAACGTTTTCCTTTCTTTTCAGTTACGATACAATCGTCTACTTCCCGTGCATAGTCCTGCCAACGCAGCGGGCCGCGGAGAAAGCAGGGATGCGTATGAGTGAGAATCAGACGTCCGCTCCCCGCCCCGATCGATCGCCCGGTCGCAGCCAGGGGCGCCGCCAACAACGGCGGGAACGTAGGGCCCGCGCCCGGACGGACGCGGCGCGCATGCGCCAGATCGAGTATCGGGTTCCCCGCTTCAGCTTGATCGATGAGGCCGCGGTCCAGCGCGTCCACGACGCGTCCATGCACATCCTGGGCAAGCTGGGTATCGCCTTCTACGACGAAGAGGCGCGGGCGATCCTGGCCACGCACGGCGCGCGGGTGGACGGTGACATGGTCTACCTGGACGAGACCCTGGTCATGGAGCAGGTGGCCAAGGCGCCGGCCCAGTTCACCCAGCTCGCCCGCAACCCGCAAAACAACGTGGTCCTGGGCGGCGTGCGCTCGGTCTTCGCGCCGGTCTACGGTCCGCCCTTCGTAGCCGACCAGGACCGAGGACGGCGGGAGGCCACCCTGGAGGACTTCCAGAACTTCGTCAAGCTGGCCTACCTCTCGCCCTACATCCACCATTCGGGCGGCACCGTGGTCGAACCCAACGACCTGCCCGTGCCCACCCGCCACCTGGACATGCTCTATAGCCACATCAAGTACAGCGACAAGGCTTTCATGGGCTCGGTGACGGACCCGGCCAACGCCGAAGACAGCGTGGCCATGGCCGAGCTGCTCTTTGGCCGCGAGGCCATCCGGGAGAGCCCGGCCTTGCTTTCGCTGATCAACGTCAGCAGCCCCCGCCGCTATGACGACCGCATGCTGGGCTGCCTCAAGGTCTACGCCAAGGCCCGCCAGGCCATGATCATCACCCCCTTCCTCATGGCCGGCGCCATGTCGCCGGCCAGCATCGCCGGCACCCTGGCGTTGCAGAACGCAGAGGCCCTGGCCGGCATTGCGCTGGTGCAGATGATCAGCCCGGGCGCGCCGGTGATCTACGGCTCCTTTATGACCAACCTGGACCTCCAGAGCGGGGCCACCGTCTTCGGCTCGCCCGAAAGCCAACTGACCCTGCTGGCCGTGGCCCAGATGGCCCTGCGCTACGGGCTGCCCTTCCGCAGCGGCGGGACCTTCACCAGCGCCAAGATCCCCGACGCGCAGTCGGGCTACGAGTCGGTCCAGGTCATGCTGCCGGCGGTGCTGACCCAGACCAATTTCGTCCTCCACGCGGCCGGCTGGCTGGAGAGCGGGCTGACCGCGGGCTATGAGAAGTTCGTCATCGACAACGAGCTGCTGGGCATGATCCACCGCTGGGCGCAAGGCATCGATTTCAGCGACGAGGCCTTCGCGCTGGATGCGCTGGAGGAGACGCCCGCCGGCGGCCACTTCCTGGGCGCGCAGCACACCATGCGTCACTTCCGCACCGCGTTACACCGCCCCGAACTCTTCGATTACGACGCCTATGAGATGTGGATCGACAAGGGTGGCGAGGATACCTATACATTGGCTAACCGGCGCTGGAAGGCCATGCTGGCGGCCTACCAGCCGCCGTCCCTGGACCCGGCGCTGGATCAGGAATTGCAGACGTATATGCGTGTTCGCAAGAAAGCCCTGGGATTTGGAGCATAGAATGAGAGAAGCGAGACGCAAGCCCGGAAGCGAGTGGCTGAAGGACCGGCCGGCCTTTTTGGAAGACGTCTACGCCCTCTTCCAGCGCGCCTTCCGAACGGTCTACCCGCCCATGAAACGGATGGCGCCCCGGACCAGCGAGGGCTTCATCACCTGGGCCGAGGAGGTGGGCAAGGGCTATGTCTTCAATTGCCAGATGTGCGGCCAGTGCGTGCTCCACTCCACGGGCATGACCTGTCCCATGACCTGTCCCAAGAACCTGCGCAACGGTCCCTGCGGCGGCGTGCGCGCGGACGGCCACTGCGAGGTGATCCCGGAGCGCATGTGCGTCTGGGTCCAGGCGTGGGAACGCAGCCGCCACATGCCAAAATCGGGCGATGAAATCCTGCTGCTCCAGCCGCCGGTCAACCGCCAGCTAAAGGATACCTCCTCCTGGATCAACTGGCTGGAGGGGATCGATGAAGAGACGCCGCCGGGGTGGTAGGACGTCGGCCCCCGGCCCCCAGTCCTGGGGAGAACGGGGGACGCATGGCTGGCAAGGCGTCCCCCCCAAGTAGGGTAGGTGCGATTTGGAACCGCACAATCTGCATGATTTCAGATAAATCGAGAGACCGTGCGGTTCCAAACCGCACCTACGGTTGCTGGCGTGGCTTGGCAAACGCCGAATGAATTCGGCGCTGCTACACGAAACACGTTAAAACGTGTTGATTGGCGGGGCCGGCGCCACCAAACGGCCAGTCGGCTTTAGCCGACTTGAGTTGTCAGCTTGAACTTGCAGTTCAGGCGCGCATCTGCCATACTTGCCACTTGCAACTTTGAACTTGCAACCTGAAACTTGCCACTTTTACGGAGAGAACGCATGCAAACCATTGTCAAGTCACCCACCCAGACCGTCATCATCGGGCCTGATCAGCCCTTCGTCATCATCGGCGAGCGTATCAACCCCACGGGGCGCAAGAAGCTGGCCGAGGAGATGCGGGCCGGCGATTTTAGTCGCGTGGAGCGGGAGGCGCTGGCCCAGGTCGCGGCCGGCGCCCACATCCTGGACGTCAACGTGGGCATCTCCAGCGTGGAGCCGGACAAGGTGGAGCCGGAGTTGATGGTCAAGGTCATCGAGCTGATCCAGAGCATCACCGATATTCCCCTCTGCCTGGACTCCAGCGTGGCCCCGGCCCTGATCGCGGGCATCAAGGCCGCGCACGGTCGCCCCATCGTCAACAGCGTCACCGGCGAAGATGAGCGGCTGGAGCGCATCCTGCCTGTGGTGGCCGAATATAATGTGCCCGTCATCGCCATCACCAATGACGAGTCGGGTATCAGCTATGACCCCACCGTGCGCTTCGGCATCGCCAAGAAGATCGTGGAGCGGGCCGAGAGCTACGGCATCAAGCGCGAGGACGTGATCGTGGATCCCCTGGCCATGCCCGTGGGCGCGGTCAACACCGCCGGCGCGGACCTCTTCGCCCTGGTGCGCATGGTGCGAGAGGAGCTGGGCTGCAACACGGTCTGCGGGGCCAGCAACATCTCCTTTGGCATGCCCAACCGCAAGCTGATCAACAGCGCGTTTGTGGCCATGGCCATCGCCGCCGGCATGACGTCCGCCATCACCAACCCGCTGGAGACGGAGATCCGCAACGCCATCTACGCCGCCGACGTGCTCATGGGCCACGATGAAAACGCCATGCGCTATCTCAAGGCCATGCGCGCCCAGGCCAACGCCGGTGACGGCGGTGCGGCGGATCGCTCGGCCCGCCGTTCACGACGACGGTCGCGGGCGGAGCGGAGCGGTGCGTAATTTTACAGCCAACCTTCCTGGAAGCTTGGAGCTTCCAGGAAGGTGAAGAAGGGCTTGATCCATGAGTGCACCGTTCGAACTGCCCGACACCCAACCGCCCCTGCCCAGCCCCTGGAAACCGCCGCCCGCGGCAGCGGATCGCCCCCTGCGCGCCGACAGCCGGCTGGAGCGAGTGCTGCGTTCCGGCCGTTTTGCGGTCACTGCGGAGCTGAACGCGCCCGACAGCGCCGACCCGGAGGCCGTCTATCGCAACGCGCTGGTCCTCTCCGAGGTCTGCGACGCCATCAACGCCACCGACGGCTCGGGGGCCAACTGCCACATGAGCAGCCTGGGCTGCTGCGCGCTGCTCACCCGGGCCGGCTATGAGCCGGTTCTGCAAGTGAGCGCGCGCGACCGCAACCGCATCGCCATCCAGGGTGACCTGCTGGGCGCGGCCGCGCTGGGCGTCAGGAACGTGCTCTGCCTGACCGGCGACGATGTGACTGCGGGCGATCAGCCCCAGGCCAAGCGGGTCTTCGACTTCGACAGCCTGCAAATGCTGCGCACGGCCCGCATCATGCGCGACAAGGGCGTTTTCCTCTCCGGGCGCAAGCTGACCACCCCGCCCCGCTTCTTTCTGGGCGCGGCCGCCAACCCCTTCGTCCCGCCCTTCGACTTTCGCCCCCTGCGTCTGGCCAAGAAGGTGGAGGCCGGCGCGGACTTCATCCAGACCCAGTACTGCTTCGATATCCCCCGGTTCAAGAGCTATATGGAGCAAGTGCGCGATATGGGCCTGCACGAAAAAGTCTATATTCTGGTAGGCGTGGGTCCCCTGCGCTCGGACCGGGCCGCGGAGTTCATGCGCACCAAGGTGCCGGGGGTCTGGATCCCGGACGAGATCGTGGAGCGGCTGAAGAAGACGCCCAAGAAGCTCAAGAAGGAAGAGGGCATCAAGATCTGCATCGAAATGATCCAGCAGGTGCGGGAGATCGAAGGCGTGCACGGCGTGCATATCATGGCCTATCGCCAGGAAGAGACCGTGGCCGAGATCGTCCACCGCGCGGGGCTTTTCCCGCGGGCGCGGGCGCGGCGTAGCGGGCATGTGGCTGAGAGTCGGGCGTAGGTGGAAATTGAAGATTGAAGATTAAAGATTGGAAATCAGGAAGTTAGGGGGAGATTGGAGATTGGCGGTTCGGCGATCCAATCTCCAATCTCTTCAATCTCCGCTATGTCATGGAGCCGTCAATGAGGACTCGCAGGGAGAGACGCAGTCGACGAAAAGCGGTCAACGTCGCGCCGCCGGGGATCGCGGGCGGGGCCTACCGGCCATTGCGCCGGGCGGACGTGGGGCGCATCCATGAAGCGTCCCTGCGCGTGCTGGAGGAGACGGGCGTGGAGGTCATGCCGTCCGAGTGCCGGGAGATCTTCCAGGCCGGCGGCGCGCGGGTGGACGAGGCGGCCAACCGGGTCTACATTCCTCGGGAGATGGTCTTTCGTGCGCTGGAGCTCGCGCCCGGCGAGATGCGCCTCTGTGGCCGGGACCCGCGCCATGACATGCGGCTGGGCGGACGCCGGGTCTACATGGGCACAGGCGGCGCGGCCATCAATGTGCTGGATTTGGAAAGCCGGGAAACGCGGCCCAGCACGCTGGCGGATGTGGCCCGGATCGGGCGCATCGTGGACGCGCTGGAGAACATCCATTTCTACCTGCGGGCCTGCGTCGCACGCGACATCCCCATCGATCTGCTCGATATCAACACCTATTATGCGGCCGCGGTCAACACAAGTAAGCATGTCACGGTCAATTCTTTCAGCATCCAGTCGATCCACGATATAATCGATCTGGCCAGCCTGATCGCCGGTGGCCGCGAGGCCCTGCGCCAGCGCCCCATCGTCTCGATCACGTCGTGCTGGACGGTCAGCCCCCTGCGCTATGCGCCGGAGACGGTGGAGGTGCTGACCGAGGTCGTGCGCCAGGGGATCCCGGTCTTTCTCTCGTCCGCGCCCCAGGCCGGCGCGACCAGCCCGGCGGCGCTGGCGGGCACGCTGGTGCAGATCAACGCTGAAGAGTTGTCTGGCGTGGTCTACACCCAGCTCGTCAAGCCGGGGGCGTCCATCGCGCTGGGATACGTGCCTTCGGTGGCTGACTTGCGCACGGGGAGCTTCAGCGGCGGCGGGGCCGAATTTGCGCTCATGAACGCGGCTGCGGCCCAGCTTGGGCAGTTCTACGGGCTGCCGGTCTACAACTCGTCGGGGCTGACCGATTCCAAGTTGCCCGACGTCCAGGCCGGCTACGAGAAGGGGATTTCGGGGCTGGCCGCGGCCCTGGCCGGCTCCAACTATATCCATCACTCGGCCGGCTTTCTGGAGTCCATGCTCACCGTGGCCTATGAGCAGTATGTGATCGACGACGACATCAACGGCGAGATCATGCGCATGGTGCGCGGCATCGAGGTCAACGAGGAGACCCTGTCGGTGGCGCTGATCGATGAGGTCTGCCGGGGTGAGGGCCATTATCTGGGAACAGAACAGAGTCTGCACCTGATGGAGTCTGAGTATTACTACCCCCACACCGCGGACCGCAGCCAGCGGGAGGATTGGCAACGGAACGGCGCCCCCGACATGTGGGAATCTGCGCGCAAGCGTGCGCTGGCCATATTGGCGAACCACCGGCCGGCCCCGATCCCGGCTGCGGTCGATGCTCAGATCCGGCAGCGATATCCCATCGTTCTCGACCCTGCATTGGCCGCCGTGGCGTAGAGGTAATCAAAGGTGACTGTTTGGAATGGAACGCGGATTGAGCGGATTGAACGGAAAAGGCCGGATTTTTAAAAAAAATCCGTGAGGATCCGCCCAATCCGCCTGATCCGCGTTCTATCCCAAACAGCCGCATTCAAGCAAACATATACTCAGCAAAGGAAAAATTTTATGTCAAAGACGACAAACGTACCCAGCGATCTCGACATCGCCCAGGCGGCGAAGCTGGAGCCGATCGAAGCCATCGCCGAGCAGATGGGGCTGGACCGGAGTGACATCGAGTTGTACGGCGACCAGATCGCCAAGGTGAAGCTGGAGGCGCGCGACAAGCTGAAGGACCGACCGGACGCCAAGTACATCCTGGTGACCGCGATTACGCCCACGCCGTTGGGCGAGGGCAAATCCACCACCACCGTGGGGCTGGGCCAGGCCATGAAGCACATCGGCAAGACCTCCACCATCGCCATCCGCCAGCCTTCCCAGGGCCCCACCTTTGGCATCAAGGGCGGCGCGGCCGGGGGCGGCTACAGCCAGGTGGTGCCCATGGAGCAGTTCAACCTGCACATGACGGGCGACATCCACGCCATCACCGCGGCCAACAACCTGCTGGCCGCCATGATCGACAACCACATCTACCAGGGCAATCCCC
>JAJRVT010000146.1 GCA_024277175.1 Chloroflexota bacterium
ATCCTGGGGGAGTCTGTCGGCTCCTCATCCGAGACGGGGAAGCCGGGGGATCGCGCGGCGAATGCCGGCGAGCCAGGCATGCCCTCCCCCCAAATTGGGGGGCCGGGGGGGCAATCCGCCCCAATCCTGGAGAAGTCCGTTGGCTCTTCACCCGAAACGGGAAAGTCGGAGGATCGCACTGTGAATGCCGGCGAGCCAGGCGCGCCCTCCCCCCAAATTGGGGGGCCGGGGGGGCAAGAGGGGCGAGCAGAAGCCCGCTTACTCCTGGCTCCGTTCCTGGAGATGCTGGGCATGCGCGAGCCGCGCACCTTGGTGGACCACTGGCTCAGCTCATTGCCGGTCTCCACCCGACGCGCGCGGGAGGAGCGGCAGGCCCTGATTTTCCAGGAAGCGGCCGCCCGCCTGGGAAATCACCTGCCCGACGCCTGTTTTCGCCTCAGCCCATACACACAAACGCACAACATTTACGTCAGCAATATCACTCACCTGCCCACCACACCGCCACCCGCCACCATCATCGATATCCAGGTCGCCTCGGAGGAAGCCTGTTACCAGGCGCTCTACTGGGTTCAGCGGCTCTTCGCTCCTGTGGAGGGCGGCCTGGTGGATAACATCCAGATCGAGCGCATCAACGGCTATCGCGGCCTGAGCGCCACCGTGTTGATGGCGCTGCCCCCCCAATCCGAGGATCCGGAACGTAGCGCAGACGGCGGGGGCGCGGCTGCCCCCAGGGAGCGGGTGCAGTTTCGCATGGTCACTGGCGAGATGGACGAGGTCAACCGCTGGGGATTGGCGGCTTTGCACCTGCGCGGCATGGGCTGGGAGCGAACGACCACCAGTTGGTGGGGTGCGCGCGAGGCGGGGCTGGCCAGGATCACGGCTCATCCGCCCGGCGCCCACCCGGAGACCTTCCAGGTTTTCAGTCCCCACGGCGCGCTCTTCGAGTTTCATCGCGGCTGCACTGTGGTCGACTACGCCTATCGGGTCCACAGCGTGCTGGCGGATCACTGTCTTCGTTTTTACCTCAACGGCGAGCAGGTGGAGCCTTCCGCGGTCTTGCATCACCTGGACCTGGTGGAGCTGGAGCACGACGCCCACGCCCCCGGCCCCACCCAGGCCTGGCTGGACGCAGCCCGCACCCCCCGGGCCAGGGAAAAGATCAGGCAATTTCTCAACCGTCATGGCCGGGATATTTTTCAAGGGCAGAGGGTGCTGGACAAGGCCATGGTCGATCTGGAGCGCTATTATGGCTTCAGCATCCCTGAGTATCGCCTCCGCCAGGCGACCCGGGACAGTATCGCACGGCGCAACCTGGCCGGTCGTGAAGACCTGCTGGCCGAGATCGCAGCCGGACGCATGGATGCGTACGGCTTTCTGAACCGCCTTTTCGCACGCGAGATCGTGCGCCGCATCGAGCTTCCCTCCGGGTTGCGCCTGCGACCCCGGCAGATTTATCTAGCCGGCTGTTGCCGTCCCCGACCGGGCGACGCCATCGTGGCCAGGGCCCGGCGACGGGGCGGTAGCATCGTTTCTCTCAAAGTGCACCGACGGGATTGCCCTCGGATCGGCGCGTTGGATCAGCAGCCGGGTGATCGCATCGACCTCAAATGGCGGCTCCAGCCCCAGCTGCGGGAGGTCGCCCAGATCGAAATGACTGCGCTGGATGGGAACAAACTCCTTGGCGACGCTATCCAGCAGGTCTACGCAGTCATCCCCCGGGCCACCCTGCACCAGACCACAGCCACGGCCCGCCATGGCATCGTCCGCATTTCCTTCACCGTCGAAGCCGAGGATCGGGAGGTGTTGGAGCGTATTCGCGCGGGGCTGAGCCGGCTGCCGGGCCGAGAGGTCAGCCAGGTGCGCCTCATGGATCTGCCGCCGTCAGAGCAGGAAAGCATTCTGAGCGCCGGCCTCCAGCAGAACTACAACCCCTACAGCCGTCTGCCGGTGCGCGAGAAGGAGCTCTTCTTCGGGCGTCGGCGGGAGTTGGAGATGCTCGCCGAGCGCCTGCGCGCGCGCGAGGGCAACGTCTGGCTGCGGGGGCAGAAGCGGGTGGGCAAGACCTCGCTGCTCTACTATCTGCGCGATCATTACCTCAACCAGAACGAGTTCGTCCCCGTCTACATCGACTTTCAACTGCAAAGCACCCGAGACGGTGCCGGGATATTTTACAGCGTCGCCCGGGCCATCTACGATGACCTGCGTACGAGCGATAACCGCTTCGTCAACCAGATCGAGGAGATCGGTCCGCCCTTGACCGAGGTATTCGCCCTCGATCCCGCCCAGGCTCTGGTGCGCTACATCCACACCGTCCAGGGCCGCCTGGGCCGCCGGCGGCTGGCGTTGCTGCTGGACGAATTCAGCCGCACCATGGACGCCTGGGAACGGGGGCGGCTGGATGACGATTTCTTCGCCCAGTGGCGGGGGGTCATGATCAACACGCCCGGCGTCAACTGCGTGACCGTGATCCAGGAGCGGAGCTATGACCACCTGGCCGTGATCGCGCCGGCGGGGAAGGAAGGCCCTATCTGGGAGCTATTGGAATTGGGCGAACAACTGGTGCTCAGGCCCCTGGACGAGGATGATGTCCGTCGCCTGATCGAGTGGCCTATCCAGAACTTCCTGGAATACTCGCCGGAGACGGTCTCTCGGGTGGCGCGCCTGACCGGCGGCAGTCCGTTTCTGATCCATATTTTCTGCGCCAAGCTGACGACTCGCATGGGCCGCGCCCGACGACGCCAGGTGTCACCCCAGGATGTAGAGGCTGTGGCCGCCCAGTTCATGGGACCCAACGAGAGCGCTTTTCAACATCTGCTCGACATGGCCCAGGGGGTTGGCGCTACTGTCACCCGCCAGATGGCGCAGATGAGCGACCAGGGGCCGGTGACGACGGCGCAGTTGGGCGCAACCCTGCCCGATATCGATCCTGACCAGCTACGGCGCACCCTGCGTAGGCTCGACGAATGCGATATCATCGACCAGATCGAACCGGAACGGTGGGGCTTTTCCAGTCAGCTTTTCCAGCAGTGGCTGGCCGCCAATCCTGGGTTCTGAGTGTTTTTGATAGAACGCGGATTGAACTGATCTAGCGGATCTTCACGGATTTTTTTAATCCGTGAAGATCCGCCCAATCCGCCTGATCCGCGTTCTATCAAATTGCCGAAAGGAGACCGACTGTGGATTCCTTGAAAACCCATCTCTTTGGACGCGAGCGCGTACTACAGGACATCGTCGCCGGCGTGCTGGCCCTCCAGCCGGTCAGCTTTTCCCTGGTGGGCCCCAAACTGGTGGGCAAGAGCTTCCTGCTCAAGTATCTGACGAGCGAGGAGGGCCCCCTGCTCAACCCCGCGCGGTCGGACTTGCGGCCCTCTCCCCACCAGGACCCTGACCGCATCATCGTCACCCGCATCGACTGCGATTGGGCCGAGGCCCAGCAGGACCTGCTCGCCTATCTCCACGAACATCTGCTGGAAGTGGCGCGCACGGAGCATGGCATCCGCCTGGACGAGGCGCAGATCGAAGCCCAGCCCAGTTCCGCGCGGCGTATCTGGCAGATCGCGCGCCAACTCAACCAGCAGGAGTTCCGCCTGGTGATCCTCATGGATAACTTCGACCGCGCCTTCGAACAGCAGTTGATCCACATGGAAGCTGCGGACGAACTGCGCCCCCTCACCCTGGAAGTGGCGTTGGTGGTGGCCACGGAGCAGCCCCTCCACGACCTGGACCGGCAACTGGCGGCCTCCCCCCTTTTCAACGTCATGGAACAGAGTTTCATCGGCCTGCTGGGACCGGACGGGGCCAACGCCTGGCTGGACGCCTACTGTGACCGCTTTCCCGTGCTGACCGGCGTCCGCGACCAGTTGCTGACCCTGACGGGGAACCATCCCTACCTCCTGCGCCGCATCTACGACATCATCACCGAGGACCTGCCTGCCCTGCTCGCGTCTGGCCAGACCATCGGCCCGGAGCACGGCGAGCTGATCCGTCTGCGGCTGGCCGAGCACGGGCGGCGGCTCTTCGCCATCATGTGGCGCACGATCCAGGACCCGCCGTCGCGCATCGATCCTGACTTGGTCCGGGCGCTGGCCGCGCGCCTGGTCGAAGCCCCCCTCCCGGCCGGCCAGGTCTCCAACGGCCAGGCGTCCACCCTCAACTGGCTCATGAACCAGGCCATGGTTGTCTATGGCGAGGACGGGTACCGGCTCTTCTCGCCCCTCTTCACCGACTATCTGGCCCGGCGGCTGGATGTGGGACCGCCCGCGCCTGTGCCGCCATCCGCGCCCGCGGACGGCGACGATCTGCCCATCTACGAGGGCCTCACCAAGATCGAAGCCGCCCTGCTGCGCTATTTTCGGACCCACAGCGGCGAGCTGATCTCGCCGCAACAACTGCTGGCGGACGTCTGGCATCGCCCCGACGCCACCCCCCGTCGGGTGCAGGAAGCCATCCGCCGGTTACGGCTGCAACTGGAAAAGGCCCACCCGCCCGTGGGCGTCATCGAGAACGAGCGCGGGCGCGGCTACCGGTTTGTTCCGAATGATCAATGAGTAATTGTCAATGATCAATGGGCGGATCTTCGGGATCGCACCATTGATCATTGGTCATTCACAATTGACCATTAGAAAGCGGAAAGAGATGTTTCACGAAACGATCGTCCTCATCAAAGGCGGCGGGGACTTGGGCAGCGGCGTGGCCATGCGCATGCACCGGGCCGGGTTCTCCGTGGTGGTCACTGAGATCGAGCGTCCCATGATGGTGCGGCGTAGCGTCTCCTTCGGCGAGGCGGTCTTCGCCGGCGAGATCCAGGTGGAGGAGATCCGCGCCCGCCTGGCTGAGCCGGAAGAGGTTCCCGCATTGCTGGCGGAGCGGGTGATCCCGGTGTTGGTGGACCCCCAGGCCACGGCCGTGGCCCGGCTGCGCCCCCAGGTGGTGGTGGACGCGATCATGGCCAAGCGCAACCTGAACACGGCCATCACCGACGCGCCCATGGTCATCGCCCTGGGACCGGGGTTCACGGCCGGCGTAGACTGCCACGCGGTGGTAGAGACCCGGCGCGGCCACACCCTGGGGCGGGTCATCTGGTCCGGTCCGGCCAGCGTGGACACGGGCCAGCCGGGCGAGGTGCCGGGCTTTGGCGAGCGAGGCAGTCGCGTGCTGCGCGCGCCCAACGACGGCTTCGTCCACGCCCACTACCCCATCGGCGCGCGCATCGAAGCAGGCGCGCGCATCGCCACGGTGACCGGTGAAGCGGACCAGGCCGGCGCGGTCATCGCGCCCTTCGACGGCGTGCTGCGCGGCATCGTCCACCCCAGCGTGCCGGTGACCGCGGGCATGAAGATCGGCGACCTGGACCCCCGGGTGGAGCCGCGCAACTGCTTCCTGGTCTCGGACAAGTCCCTGGCCATCGGCGGCGGCGTGTTGGAGGCGGTGTTGGTCATGATGGACCGCGGATTGGGCGGATCGGGCTGATCTATACGGATTTTCAAAGAAAATCCGTGGGAATTCGCCCGATCCGCCCAATCCGCGGTCTATTGGCGCTGAAGGAGATGAAATTGTGATCTTATTTGCTGTGGATGGGCTGCCGCTGGTGCAGCCGGGCGACGATGTGGCTGCGCTGATCGCGGCCGGGCTGGCGGACA
Source organism: Chloroflexota bacterium (assembly GCA_024277175.1). Lineage (GTDB taxonomy): Bacteria > Chloroflexota > Anaerolineae > Caldilineales > Caldilineaceae > JAJRVT01. Next base: position 5,640 of record JAJRVT010000146.1, read on the forward strand.
TGGGCGAGTCCTTGCAGGCGGGGGACATCCTCGTCATCGCCCAGAAGATCGTGAGCAAGGCCGAGAGGCGACTGCGTCGCGTTGCGGACATCCGTCCCGGCGCGGAGGCCTCGACCCTGGCCGAAGTAACGGGCAAGGACCCGCGCATTGTCCAGGCCGTGCTGGACGAGAGCAACGAGGTCATCCGGGCCAGACCGGGGCTGTTGATCGTGGAGCACAAGAGCGGCTGGATCTGCGCCAACGCCGGCATCGACCGCAGCAACGTGGCCCCGGACAACGCGGCCGGCGTCCTGGATGATGAGCAACTGCTGCTCCTGCCTGTGGACGCGGACGCGAGCGCGGCCCGGATCCGGGAGCGGCTGGGCGAGTTGACCGGCGTGCGGCCCGGTGTGATCATCAACGACTCCCACGGACGACCCTGGCGCGTGGGCACGGTGGGCGTGGCCATCGGCTGCGCGGGCCTGCCCCCCATTTGGGATCAGCGAGGGCTGCATGATCTCTTTGGCTACGAACTGGTGGCCAGCGAGGAATGCATCATGGATGAACTGGCGGCCGCGGCCAGCCTGATCATGGGGCAGAGCGCGGAGGGCAGGCCGGCGGTCGTCGTGCGCGGCTACGGCCTGCCCGCGGGCGCGCCGGTCGCGCCTGCACGCGCGGTCCAGCGTTCGCGGGAAATGGACGCGTTCCGGTAGAGGGAACCTTGTCGGCCAGCAGAACCACATTCCGGGATTCGGCCAAGCCGTCTTACGTTGCGACGCATCTTGTGGCCGAATCCCGGAATATTAACCGGTTAGGACACACCCGCTCAAAGCTGTGACAAGAGATAGCGGGTCCGCCGGATAAATTCGCCTGGGCGCAACACCAACACGTCCGGATGTCCCGGTTGGAAATGACGTCCGTTAAAGGTGATGAGCATGGGACATTGCTCGCGCACGGCCGCGACGAGGATGGGCAAATCCTTGGGATCGGCCAGACCGTGGTATGGCAGACACTCTGTGGCGCTGGGCGTCGGGGTCACCTGCAAACAGCGGCTGACGATCAGGTGAAAGGCAGGCAACGCTGTGGGGATTTTGTCCGTCAGATTGCGTTCGACTTCATCGATCACTTGCTGGCAGGTGATCGCCTCCACCAGGGTGATCTCCGCCATACGCAACACCACCAGGCTCGCCCCAAATTCGGTCGGGCCGGCTGCGCCGGCGAAGAGCGCATCAGCATCGATGAAAACCCGGGGGAGCGTTGTATCATTCATCGGCGACGTACCGTTCCCGCTGCTCACGCAAGGCAAGCAACAATTCATCCATCCCCAGCCCCGCGTCTACACGCGCTTGCTCGATCTCTTTGGCCAATTCCGGCACAACCGGGGCCATCGGCGTGAGGACGAAGACGCCATTCAGGTCCACCAGATAAAACGTGTCGCCCGCTTCGATGTCGTATTTTTTGCGTAATTCCATGGGCAACGTCAACGCGCCGCGCTGACGCA
>JAJRVT010000006.1 GCA_024277175.1 Chloroflexota bacterium
AAATCGCCCCAGTGGGTGATGAACTGGAGAATAGCCACGGTGGCGAAAACGGGCAGACTCAGGGGGATGATGATGTTCCAGTAGATACGCAGACGGCTGGCCCCATCCACCAGCGCGGCGTCCTCCAGGTCCTTGGGGATGCCGATGAAGAACTGGTAGAAGAGGAAGATGGAGAAGGCGTCGGCCATGAAGGGGATGATCTGGACGTGATAGCTATCGATCCAGGTGGAAAAGCCAAGCATCTTTGGCCCCTGATTCACCACCAGCAACAGGGGCACGGCCACGGCCTCGAAGGGGACTACCATCAAGGCGATGATGACGGAGAGCAGCGCGCCTCGCCCCCAGAAACTGAGCCGGGCCAGCGCATAGGCGATGAGGCTATTGACGAAAATGCCGACCGTCACGATGGATCCCACGATGAAGGTGGAATTGAACATGAAACGTCCGAAGGGCATCTCCGCGAAGACGTCTCGATAGTTCTGGAAGCCAATGTCTCCTCGAGGAACGAAGGCGTAGATAGTGCTCATGTCGCGGATGACCTGATCTTCGTTATTCTTGATGGACGAGACCAACATAAAGACGATAGGAAAGAGGAAGAAGAGGGCCAGCGCGATCAGAATGGCGTAGTTGCCGACCAGCCGCGCGGCCTTACGCAGCCGATAGCCGCGGCTATAGGGCGACCCGTCTGCGGATGTGATGAAAACATGAGTCTGCGCCATGGTCAAACGCTCCTCTCCTCGCGCAGGATGACGCGCTGCAACAGCGAAATGGCCAACACAATCAGGAAAAAGACCACAGTGATGGCCGACGCGTAGCCGATCCGCCCCTGCTTGAACCCCTGCACATAGACATGGATGATGGTGGTCATGGTGGCGTCCTGGGGACCGCCCCGGGTCATGACCCAGTTCTGGGTAAAGAGCTTGAAGGCCAGGATGGTGGTGGCGATGACCACGAAGATGGTGGTGTTGCGCAGTTGGGGCAGGGTGATGTAGAAAAATTGCTGGCGCTTGCTGGCGCCGTCGATCTGGGCGGCTTCATAGAGATAGGAGGGGATCTCCTGTAAGCCGGCCAGGTAGATGACCATCTGGAAGCCCACCCCTTGCCAGATGGAGAGCAACATGATGGCGGGCAGGGCCAGCTTGGGGTCATTGAGCCAGTTATAGGGACCGAGCAGACCAAAGCTGATGGTGTTCAGAAAGGCGTTGATGAAGCCGCGGCCCGGGTTGTAGAGAAACGTCCAGATGATGGCCACGACTACCATGGTCGTCACCACCGGGCTGAAATAGATGGTGCGAAAGGCGTTGATGGCCTTCAGCCGCTGGTTGATGAGCAGGGCCAGCAGCAGGGCGAAGCCGGTCTGTACGGGCACCACCACCGCGGCGAAAACGAAGTTGTTCAACAGCGCGCGGTGAAAAGTCTCATCGTGCAACAGGCGGATGAAGTTGCGCAGGCCCACGAACTGGGTGGGCATATTGGGATTGGGCACCAATCGCTGGTTCGTAAAGGCGAGGCCGAACGCCATCAGAAACGGAATCAGCAGAAAGACGGTGAGCAACAGCAGCGCAGGCGCGGAAAACGTCCACCCCCACAGGGTCTCCCGCCGCCGGGTCCGGCTCATAGATCTGCGTCCTCTTTTGGGAATGCTCTGCACGCTCACCGGCCACCTCCTACGTAGGTCGGGCATCCCTGCCCGACGCTCTTCGCCTTCCAGAGAGATTTCAGTGGAACGCGGATTTCGCCGGATGGAACCGGATTTTCACGGATTTTTCCTGAAAAATCCGTGAAAATCCGGTTTAATCAGCGGAAATCCGTGTTCTACCGAAGCCCGCCTGAATAGATACAACGATTGAACCCTATTCCGGCAGCGGATAGCCGTCGTTGTCCTGAATATCCTGGTCGATGGCCGCCACCGCTTTGTCCAGGGTCTCCTGCACATCGGCGCCGGAGACGATGTCATCCACGGCCGTCGCGAACTCGCTGGTGATGGTCGGGTATGCCGGCGTCACCGGCCGCGGGATCGCGTACGCGGACAACTGCTGCACGAAGATGTTCAGCGGACCGCCCTCGGCGTAGAGATCAGACTGCTCGATGGCGCTCAGGCGGGCCGGAACCGCGCCGTTGGCGTTGGTCATGTGCAGGATCTCTTCGGGCTGGATGAGATACTCCAGGAACGACCAGGCCGCTTCCGGATTCTCGCACGAACTGGTGATGCCCCAGTTCCAGGACCCCATACCAGTCGCCCGTCGCTCCGGCCATATAGGCATGGGGATGAGCACCAGGTCATCGCCCAGGCCCTCATGATGGGGCGTCCACATCCAGTGTCCTACGTAGGAGAGTGCGGCGATCTTCTTGCCGTAGAAGTCGTCATCGCCCGCTGGCTGGGAGATGGCGTAGCCGTTGTCGAAGAGGCTCTTGAACCACTCCATGGCCGCCACAGCCTCGGGACCGTTGAGCACGCCGTCCGCGCTCTGGTAATCCTCACGGTTGATCAGGTCGCCGCCGAAGCCCTGCACGATGGGGCTAAAGCCATAGGTGAACCACTCGCCGGCGCCATAGTTGAACTTGAGATCGATAGCGTACTCAACCTCGTCCAGGGCCTGCAACTTGGCCAGGGCGTCGTTGAACTCATCGAAGGTCCAGGCGTCGTCGATGCCGGTGGGGATACGCACGCCGGCCGCATCCAGATAGGCCTTGTTGCCCCAGATGGCCAGGCCGCTGTCGAAGGTGCCCAGGCTGTAGAGGCGTCCGCCATAGGTGCCCTGATCGATGATGGAGGGCAGGAAGTCGGCCTTCAACTCATCGCTGACAAAATCATCAATGGGGCGCATATAGCCGGACCAGGCGTAGTTATAGAGGAAGGGACCATCGAAGTCCAGCAGGCAGGGCAGATCGCCGGCCAGGGCCGCGGCCTGCACCTGATCGTTATAGCTGCCCTCGGGCAACTCCTCCGCGGCCACGGTCACGCCGGTGTCCATGGCGTTGAACGCTTCGATCTGGGCGTTGAGCACATCGCGCTCTTCCCCCTTGCCGGAATGGAACCAGACGCTCACCGTCACCGGCTCCACCGCAGCGCCAGCCCCTTCCGCGGGGGCGGCCGGCGCTTCCGCCGGGGCCACAGGCGCGGTGCAGGCGGTGAACGCCAGCATGATCACGATCAGCAAACCCAGCAAACTCAGGTATTTCTTCATTTTCTCCTCCACTGATTGAGAAAGTCAAACAACTCAGAAAATCAAACAACGAACGTCAAAAAGCAAACCGCAGGATGGAAATGGTTGGATGGCCGCTATCATCTCCTTTCTCGTCATATATTGTGACCATGTAGCGAAGTCCTGATAGACCACAGATTAGGCTAATTTTACGGATTTTTCGTATCTGCTCAGTAAAGCGGGGAAGTCCATCCCATTGACCGGGCGCACTGGGGAGATTCGGCCTGTTCTTGGTCAATGGGACGCACTCGTCCCGAACTATTGAGCAGATACGATTTTTCTCTGAAACACTCGCCTTAGCTCGCCCACTCCGCCCGATCCACAGTCTATCTCACGCCGTCTCCCGCGGGATGAGTTCAAGCGGCAAACGCACATGCTGAACCGGCCGCGCTGGCTCGGACAGGCGCGACAACAACAACTCGATCGCCACCCGGCCCGATTCATCCAGCGACTGGCGGATGGTGGTCAAGCCGATATAGTCGGCGATATCCAGATCGTCGAAGCCGACAACAGCCACATCGTCAGGAACCCTCATACCTCGCTCTTTGGCGGCCTTGAGCGCGCCCATGGCCTGGGCGTCGCTGGCCGCGAAGATGGCCGTGGGCGGTTCGGACAGGGTGAAAAGCTCATGGGCCAGCCGCCGTCCCTCTTCCAAACTGTAAGAGGACTCAGCCACATACGCGGCCGGCAGATCCACCCCGGCCTCATCCAGCGTCTGGCGAAATCCCTGTAAGCGGAGTTCGCTGGTGTGCAGCGTATAGCCAGGGATCTCGCTGTCACCGCCAACGAAGCCGAAGCGACGATGGCCCTTTCCCAGCAGATAACGCGCGGCCATGGCCCCGCCGGCCACGTTGTCGATGGTGACGCTGCTGAAGGCGGGGTGGGTTGTCTCAATCGTGACGGCGTGCAGTCCATGATCCAGGAAGCGCTGCGCCACCGCATCTTCGACAAAAAGAGACATGAGGACAAGACCATCAAGCCGACGGGCAATGGGGAGGCTCTCAAGATAGCGACGGCAATGAAGGGGGGAATCAGCGTTGTAGACGATCAGTTCATAGGGCGTGCCCAGGAGCGCGGAAGAAATGCCGCGCAGGCGCTGGACAAAGGCGCGGCGGGTGAAGAAGGGGGCGACCACGCCAATGCGCTGTTCGCTGCGGCGGGCGCGGGCGCTGGCCTCGGCGCGCGGCACATAGCCAAGCTCGTCGATGGCGACGAGGACGCGCTGACGAGTGGCGTCATTGACCTTGTGAGGTGAATTGATGACGCGGGACACGGTGGCGATGCTCACCTCCGCCGCCCGTGCGACGTCGTAGATGGTCACTGTGTTCATGGTGATGTAAATGCTTTACTGTAAGCTCTTACATACTAATGTAACACTGATATGCCCGGCTGTCAAGGGGGAATTTTTTCTTTTATTTTCGTCCGTCGTCCTTCGGCGCCCTCATTACACGCACACCCAACTTGCCTCTCAAGGCGCGCTGGGGGAGAATAGGCCGATGACAGAAGAGTCACACATTCAGGGAAGGAACGTCGCCATGACTATGCGCCAGGCGTGGGACGCCATCGCCGCCTATCTTCAAGAAGAGAGTCTGTCCGAGGACGCGTGCATCCACTATGGCCCATGGTCGCCGCCGGAGAGCGAGCTGCAACTCCTGGGCGAGCTGGGGGGGCTGCGCGTGCTGGAGATCGGCTGCGGCGCGGGGCAGTGTAGCGTGGCCTTCGCCCAAGCCGGCGCGCGGGTGACCGCGCTCGATCTGAGCGATGTACAACTGGCCGCGGCCCGGGCCCGGGCGAGTGAAACCGGCGTGTCGATCGAGTTCGTCCAGGGCGCGGCCGAGGAGTTGGAGGCGTTCGACGCCGGCCGCTTCGATCTGCTCTTCGCCAACTACGTCCTGCCCTATGTGGCGGACCTGCCGCGGGCCTTCGCCGGCTTCGCCCGTGTCCTGGCCCCGGGCGGGCGTTTGATCTTCAGCCTGGACCATCCCCTGCTCGACTGCTTCTTCGACGAAGAGGAAGAAACCATGGAGATCTATCCGGTGCGGGCGTATTTCGATGAAAGCCCCCTGGGCTGGCGCTATGAAGGGGTCGGCCTGCCCATGCGCTCCCAGCATCGCACCGTGTCCGGCTGGCTCGACCTGATCCGCGGGGCTGGTCTGCAACTGGACCGCCTGGTGGAACCGCTTCCGCCTGCGGGCCTGCTGGACGAGATGTGGCCGGAGGATAGCCCCCACGCGCCCCTGCGCAACCTGCCGCAGGCCATCATCTTTGTTGCCCGCAAGCCGGAGAACGGGTAGAATTTCGAAGATGATATAGAACGCGGATGGAACGGATTGGGCGGATCTTCACGGATTTTTTTCAAAATGTGGACGATTCGCCTATGCACGCTTTAGCCCAAACAGCAACAGACAAACCCAGGATGCAAAATGACGCCAATTCCCACCATTCAGCCCGTCGCGTCCGTCACCACAGTTGACTTTCGCCTTCCCACCGCGGTCGCCATCCGCTCTGTGACGGAGGAAAACTACCGCACCCGCACCCTGGTGCTGGACGCCAGCCTGGACGCCTATCCCGGCCAGTTCATCATGGCGTGGCTGCCCCGTTTCGACGAGAAGCCCTTTTCCCTGGTGAACGCCGACCCGGTCACGCTCATGGTCACCGCGGTGGGGCCATTCAGCCGCCTGGTCCACACTCTCCGGACCGGAGATCGGCTCTGGATCCGGGGACCGTTCGGCCGCGGCTATCGGGTTCCCCCGGGACAGCGTCGCCTGGCCCTGGTGGGCGGCGGCTATGGCGTCGCGCCTCTCCACTGGCTGGCGCGGGCGCAGACGGGCCGGGCCAGCGCCATCACCGCCATCCTCGGTGCGCGTACGGTCAGCGACATTCTCTACGCCGATCGCTTCCAGGCCCTGGACGCGGATGCGTCACGGGTCACGAATCACTCATCACTCATCACTCGTCACTCGTCACTCATCACCACCGAAGATGGCAGCCTGGGCCAGGCCGGGCTGGTCACCGACGCGCTGGAACCGCTGCTGGCCGCGGGGGAAATCGACGGCATTTACGCCTGCGGCCCCCACGGCATGCTGGCTGCGCTGGCCGCGCTGGGCGAACGCTACCGGATCCCCTGCCAACTCAGTTGGGAAGCGTACATGCGCTGCGGCATTGGCGTCTGCGGTGCGTGCGAACATGAGGGGAAGCTGCTTTGTCTGGATGGGCCGGTGTTGGCGGGAGATTAGAAATTGGAGATTGGAGATTGGAGATTGGGTGGTGACGCGCCGGGATAGTCTCTTTAATCTCCAATTTCTTCAATCTCCCCAATCTCCATCACGCTTCCCCTCTCTAAATTGACCCCACCCCCAAACTTAGGTATCATGCGGAGAGTAATTTTTCGACCAGATGCGGCGGCCCCCAAATAACGCACGGCGACATCAGCCGGGCGTTATTTTGTTGCCGCCATCCAACCAGAGAAGAGCGAACCATGCCCACCTTTCCACCCGTCGATGAACAGATGCGCATTCTCATGCGCGGCGTCGACTTCGGCGATGAAACAACGTACGAAAACATGGAAAAAGAGCTGCGAAAACGGCTGCAGGAAAGCTATGACAGCGGGCGCCCCCTGCGCATTTATTGCGGCTATGACCCCTCATCGCCGGACCTGCATCTGGGCCACACCATTTCCATGCGCAAACTACGCCAGTTCCAGGACCTGGGCCACCAGGCCATCTTCCTGATCGGCAGTTTCACCGGCATCATCGGCGATCCCAGCGACAAGGAGAGCGCGCGCCAGCAGCAGACGCTGGAAGACGCGCTGGTCAAGGCCAAGACCTACACCGATCAGGCCTGGCGGGTCCTGGACCGGGAGAAGACGGAGGTGCGCTACAACCATGAATGGCTGAGCAAACTGGATTTCGCCGACGTGATCAAACTGGCCAGCCATTTCACGGTGCAACAGTTCCTGACCCGGGAGAACTTCAGCAAACGCTTCGGCAAGGGTGACCCCATCTGGCTACACGAGTTCTTCTACGCGCTCATGCAGGGCTACGATGCGGTGGCGCTGAAGACCGATATCCAGATTGGCGGCACGGACCAGCTTTTCAATCTGATGGCCGGCCGCAAGCTCATGGAGGCCTATGGGTTACGTCCCCAGACCATCCTCACCTTCCCCATCCTGGTGGGGACCGACGGCGAGTTGCGCATGAGCAAGTCCACGGGCAACTATATCGGCATCGACGAACCGCCGGGCGTGATCTTCACCAAGGTGCTCAACGTGCCCGATTCAGCCATGCGCAACTATGCTGAGTTGGTGACCCGCTGGGATCAGGAAGAGATCGACCGCATGTTCGCGGCCATCGAGGCCGGCGAACTGGGCATGCGCGAGTTCAAGCACAAGCTGGCCTGGGAGATCGTCAGCATCTTCCACGGTGACGAAGCGGCTGACCGCGCGGCTCAGGATGCGCGACGCATGCATGAAGGGCAGGCTCCAAGCGACGCGCCCGCGGTCGAAATCGACGGGCCGGCGGCGCTGTTGGATCTGTTACAGGAGGCGGACGTTATCAAAAGCAAAGGAGAGGGCCGGCGACTGTTGAAACAGGGCGGCGTACGCGTGGACGGTCAACAGGTCCGGGATCCGTTGTTGACGCTGAATCCGACGAGCGGTGAGGAGATCGTGGTGCAGATCGGCAAACGCAAGTTCTTACGCGTTCGGGGAGGCTAACGGCCTGCTGAAAAAAGGCAAAAAGAAAACTGCTCAATGTTGTGCTTCCCCCGAAAGTGACTTGCGTCACAACACAACACTGAGCAGTTCTGAAGAAGAGAATACCACATCTTCCTAAGTTTGTAAAGCCTTTTTGGGGCCAATTTTCATGAAAAATCAAAACAAATGTTGGGAAAAAAACGACGATTTGTCATAAAACAATGATTTTTTTCGAGCTTATGGCATCTTCGCAGCGCGATGCAAAGACTCAACATCTCTCACCCCGAAACACTAAAAACGATATCGCTACGCCATCCAAACGTGGACCCATGAACAACTATAGCGTCGAACTGGAAAACGTCAGCAAACGCTTCGGCGATTTCATGGCCGTCGATGCCATTTCACTGCAAATTAAAGAGGGTGAATTCTTCTCGCTGCTGGGTCCCAGCGGCTGTGGAAAAACCACCACCCTGCGCATGATCGCGGGCTTCGAGCAACTCAGCCAGGGACAAATCTATCTCAAGGGCGAACCAGTCGCACACCTCCCCCCCTTCAAGCGCAACGTCAACACTGTTTTCCAGGACTACGCGCTCTTTCCTCACATGACCGTGGACCAGAATGTGGGCTTCAGTCTGGACATTCAAAACACGACGAAAAGCGAACGGGACGATCGGGTGGAGCGCGTGTTGGAGATGGTCCACCTGACCCACCTGAAGGACCGTCGCCCGTCCCAGCTTTCCGGCGGACAGCAACAGCGGGTGGCCCTGGCTCGCGCCGTGGTCAACCAGCCCGATGTGCTGCTGCTGGACGAACCCCTGAGCGCGCTGGACCTGAAGCTGCGCCAGGCCATGCGCCTGGAGCTCAAGCAACTGCAACGCCAGTTGGGCATCACCTTCATCTTCGTCACCCATGACCAGGAGGAGGCCCTCTTCATGAGCGACCGCATCGCGGTCATGGACAAGGGCAAGGTGGCGCAGATCGGGTCGCCGGGCGAGATCTACGACCGGCCGGTCAACCGCTACGTGGCCGACTTCATCGGCGAGACCAACTTCCTGGAGTGCACCGTGTTGGAGATGGATCAGGACGCGGCCACGGTGCAGGTAGGCGAACAGTCGCCCTGGCGGGTGACCTGCGACGCCGCAGGTGCGCGGGCTGGCGGTGCAGGCGTCGTCATTGTCCGGCCGGAAAAGATCGATATTCACGTGCGCATGCCGGCAGAGACCGGTCAGAGGATCATCGCCGCGGGCGTCATCCGGGATAAGGTTTGGATCGGCACCGACACCCATTTCACGGTAGCGCTGGAGCAGGGTGGACAGGTCCGGGTGCGGCATCAGAACATGGTCATGGGCGATCCGGTCATCGGGCTAAACACAGGTGACCGGGTGCAGGTGAGCTGGCAATGGGAGGCCGCCCGTCTGCTGATCGATTGAAAAACGCGATAGAACGCGGATTGAACAGATTTACCGGGTGTGCACGGATTTTCTTGAAAAAATCCGTGCACACCCGCCCAATCCGCGTTCTATCAGGTAGTGCCTGAATCTGGAGCCATGGAAAAACGACGAAAGCTGGTATTGAGCGCGCTGTTGTTGCCGGGGGCGTTGTGGATCGTCCTCCTCTACGTCGCGCCCTCGATCCTGATCGTCATCTACAGCTTCCTCACCCGACAGATGGGCGGCGGCGTCATCTGGGCGTTCAGCCTGGACGCCTACCAGAAGCTCTTCTCCTATAACCCCGATTCACGCTTCATCAACGATTTCGTGGTCATCTTCCTGCGCACCTTCTGGTGGGGGCTGCTGACCACCTTCATCTGCCTGGCCGTGGGCTATCCCCTGGCCTTCTTCATCACCCGCCAGAAGGCCGGAACCCGGGCGGTGCTGCTCTTCCTGATCATCATCCCCTTCTGGACCAACTTCCTGGTGCGCACCTACGCCTGGAAGTTCATCCTCAACAACAACGGTCTGATTAACGTCATCCTTTCCAGCCTGGGCTTCCGCCGCATCCCCATGATCAATACGCCCTTCGCGGTGATCATCGGGCTGGTCTACGGCGCACTGCCCTTCATGGTGCTGCCCCTCTACGCGGCCCTGGACAACTTCAACTATCGCTACGTGGAGGCGGCCCAGGACCTGGGCGCGAGCTATCTGACCGTCTTCCGCAAGGTCTTCTGGCCCCTGACCCTGCCCGGCGTAGTGACCGGAAGCCTACTGGTCTTCATCCTCACCATCGGCCAGTTCGTGGTCCCGGTGATCCTGGGCGGGGGCAAGGTGTCCATGATCGGCAACCTGCTGGCCCAGCAGTTCGGCATGGCCTTCGACTGGCCCTTCGGCTCCGCGATCGCGGTGGTCTTCATCCTGCTGATGATGATCGGCATCGTCTACTACATCAGAGTCGAAGCGCGTAAGGAGGCGAGTTCATGACCGCGGCCCGGCGAACGCCATCCACGGACGCCGACGTCCCCATCCAGCGCAGCGACGCCCGCTTCCTGCGCTGGGGCAAACGCACGCTGGGGCTGAACGCGGTCCTGGCCCTTTTCTTTCTCTATGCGCCTATTCTGGTGCTGGTCATCTTCTCGTTCAACGATTCCAAGCTGGCCGCGAGATGGGAAGGGTTCACCCTGCGCTGGTACGGCTCCCTGTTGCAGAACGAGTCCATCCTCCACGCCACGCGCAACAGCCTGGTGGTGGCCCTGATCTCCACCGCGCTGGCCACAGTGTTCGGAACCATGACCGCGTTGGCCATGGAGCGTTTCCGCTTCCGCGGGCGGCGGGTCTACGACGGCCTGCTCTACCTGCCCATCATCAATCCGGAGATCGTCACCGGCGTCTCGCTGCTGGCCTTCTTCTCGCTGACCCTGAGCGCGCTCAACCAGGCCTTCAACCTGAGCGGGGACAGCGCGCTGCGCACGGGGTTGGTGACCGTGACCCTGACCCACATCGCCTTCAATATCGCGTTCGTGGCCGTGGTGGTGCGGACCACGCTGAAGAACTTCCGCCGCTCGCTGGAGGAGGCGGCCCAGGACCTGGGGGCCAACGAGTGGGTGACCTTCCGCCGGGTGACCCTGCCCCTGATCGCGCCGGGCATTCTGGCCGGCGCGCTGCTGGCTTTCACCCTCTCGCTGGACAATTTCGTCATCACCTTTTTCGTCACCGGTCCCGGCGGCGCGACTCTGCCCATCGAGGTTTTCGGCCTCATCCGCCGCGCCATCAGCCCGGAGATCAACGCGGTCTCCACCATCATGCTGACGATTTCCGTGGCGCTGATCGTGGGGTCGCAGGTGATCATGCGCAGGCGGGGCGTGATGAGTGACGAGTGACTCGTGCAACGCAACCGGTATTCGTTATCTATTTTTCACACCAAAGGAGGAGAGAAGCAGATGAACAACAGCAAATTCAACCGGTTCCTGATCCTGGCGGCGCTGCTGGCCCTGGGCCTGATCGTGGCGGCCTGCGCTACGCCGGCCGCGCCCGCGACAGAGGGCGAACAGGCCGAAGCCCCGGCGGAAGCCGCGCCGGCCGAGGCCGCGTCCGACCGCTGCGGCGATCCCAGCCAGCTTTCCGACCAGCTCAACTTCTTCAACTGGGCCGACTACATCGATGAGGATATCCTCACCCAATTCGAGGAGGAGTGCGGCGTCAAGGTGGTCATGGACAACTACACCACCAATGAGGAGCTGATCGCCAAGATCCAGGCGGGCAACAGCGGCTATGACCTGGTGATCCCCACCGACTACGCGGTCAGCATCATGGCCGACCAGGGGCTGCTGGCCGAACTGGACATGGACGCCATCCCCAACGCGGCCAACCTGGACGACAAAACCATGGGCATGTACTATGACCCGGAAAACAAGTACAGCCTGCCCTACCAGTGGAGCACCACCGGGCTGGCCTACAACGCCACCTCCTTCCCCGATGGCGGACCCGATAGCTGGGCCGCGGTCTTCGAGCCGGAGCAGGTCTGCCAGTTCAAAGGCTTCGTCTCCATGCTGGACGACCCGCGCGAGACCATCGGCAAGGCGCTCATGTACCTGGGCTATGACATCAACGAATCCAGCCCGGAGGCCCAGGAAGAGGCCAAGAACCTGCTGCTGGCGCAGAAGGAATGCATCGCCGGCTACAACTCCGAAAACTACATCCAGAACCTGGTCAACGAAGAGGTGGTCATGGCCGAGTCCTGGGCCTTTGCGGCCGCGCTGGCTCGGGCCGAGAACGAGAACATCTTCTACGTCATCCCCAAGGAGGGCGGCACCATCTGGCAGGACAACATGGCCGTGCCCGCGGACGCGCCCCATGCCTACACGGCCCACGTCTTCATCAACTACCTGCTGGACCCGGAGATCGGCGCGCAGTTGACCGAGTGGACCTTTGGCTTCACGCCCAACAAGGCGGCCCAGGAACTCCTGAGCGACGATTACCACACGCTGATGGAGGACGGCGGCATGTTGCCCGACGAAGAAACCTTCCAGCGCCTCCACTGGATCGAACGCGGCCCCGGCACGGAGATTTTCAACGACACGTGGACCGCGGTGAAGGCGCAGTGAGGGCAAAAAATTGAGGATCGAGGATTAAAGATTGGAGATGGGAGAGATTAGGGGAGATTGGAGATTGGGCGGGTTTGCTAACAACGAATCTCCCTGAATTTCTTCAATCTCCCAATCTCCGCCGCCAATCGCCTTTCACATTTTATGTTCTGGAGCACCCCCATGGCATGGATACGCATGATCGATGAAGAGGAGGCCCGGGGGAAGCTCCGGGAGTGGTACGATCGGCTGCGGGAGCCGTGGGGCGGCGTGGATAACATCATGAAGATCCACAGCCTCAACGTGCGCTCGCTGAAGGGACACTATGAGCTGTACAAGGCGGTGATG
>JAJRVT010000147.1 GCA_024277175.1 Chloroflexota bacterium
ATGGCCATGACATCCACACCGCGTGCGATCATGGCGTCTACGATCGCAGTCTGCTTGACCGCATCCCAGTCCGGCGGGCCGTCTACGATCAGGTTAACGCCCAACTCGTCGGCCTTGTCCTACGCGCCTTTAGCCATGGTGATATAGAATGCGTCACCCTGCACGCCGATCACCAGGGCCATGGTGATTCCCCCTTCACCGCCACTTTCAGCCGGGGCCGCGGCTTCTTCTGCCGGCGCGGCTTCCTCTGCCGGTGCAGCCGGCGCAACAGGCGCCGTACAGGCGCTCAGGACCAATGCAAGGAACAATCCAACCGCCACTAACAGCCATCCAGTTCGACGTTGTGCAAACACAGTCTGCCTCCTTTTGGATCACGTTTATTATGTTGATAAAACGACTGAACGTTGAACAAGAGGGGGAGAAGTATAGCCAAGCGCTATTATATACACAAACGGATTCCCTTGTCAATCGCTTTCGAAGCAGCGGGGTTCGGGTTGTAGAGCGCTTACGTTTGGGCGGATTGCAGGTAAGTCTTGAAAGTAAGATGACGAGATGGATTGACGTCCGCCGATGAAGTGGCTACAATGCTGAACGCCTCCATGCCGCCTACCGCCATCGTTCAGCGTCCGCAGACCGCGCCCGAAAGGAGCCGTCCATGATCGATATTAAACCGCTCGACCATGAAATGCTCGCCCTGGGCGTGGATGAATTGAGCGCACGCGATAATGACCTGGCGGGGATTGTAGAGCGTGTGGGCGCGCCGCCCCTCTGGTCACGCGATCCGGGCTTCCCTACCCTGCTGAGAATCATCCTGGAGCAACAGGTGTCACTGGCGTCCGCACGCGCGACCTACGAGAAGTTGCTGGCGGTGACCGGCCCCCTGACGCCGGAACGATTCCTGGCATTGGATGACGCCACACTTCGCGCCGCGGGCTTCAGCCGCCAGAAAACCAGTTATGGCCGCGCGCTGGCCCTCGACATTGTGGAGGCCCGTTTTGACATAGACGCGCTGGCCGCCATGCCCGACCATCAGGCGCGTGCGGCGTTGATCGAACGCAAGGGCATTGGCCCGTGGACCGCGGAAATCTATCTGCTCATGGCGCTACGCCGCCCGGACACGTGGCCAACAGGCGATCTGGCGTTACAAATTGCAGTCCAGGAAATCAAGGGGCTGGAAGCGCGCCCCGACGTCGCGACAATGGAGACGCTGGCGGAACCATGGCGTCCTTGGCGAGCCGTGGCCGCGCGTTTGTTGTGGCGGCATTATTTGACAAGGTGACAGTGTGACACAGAAATGTGCGGCTGCAAGTCGCGCCTACGTTATCTTGCCGCCTTGCCAGCCAGCACGGCCAACATCTCTGCATGTATCCGACCATTGCTGGCCAGCACGCTGCGGGCGTGGGGGTTGAAAAGCCGGCCATCCGTCCCCGTCACCTGGCCGCCCGCCTCGGTCACGATCAGGGAACCCGCGGCCATATCCCATGGTTCCAGGTCCAGTTCCCAGTAGCCATCCAGCCGCCCCGCGGCCACATGGCACAGGTCCAGCGCGGCGCTGCCGTCCGAACGCAGGGAGACCACCCGCTTCAGGAAACGCCGCCATTCCCGACCATTGTCCCGTTCGCTGGTCCAGGCGTCATAGGGGAAGCCGGAGGCCAGCAGCGCGCGCGCCAGTTCGCCGGCTTCCGAAACCCGGATAGGGTCCCCGTTCAGGGTGGCTCCGCCGCCGCGCCGGGCGCTGAACAGTTCATCCAACACCGGGTTGTAGACCACGCCCACCACCACCTCGCCCGCGACTTCCAGCCCGATAGAGACGGCGTACCAGGGGTAGCCATGGGCGTAATTGGTGGTGCCATCCAGCGGATCCACCAGCCAGCGAGGACGGTCATCGGCCAGCGCGCCCCCCGCTTCCTCGCCCAACAGGCCGTAGTCCGGGAACGCGCGCTGCAACTCGGCCTGGATCAGGCGCTCCGCGCGGGGATCGACGTCGGTCACCAGATCGATCGCGCCCTTGTAACGGACTTCCAACGCATGGCCGTCCCGTCTTTGCTGCTGTAAAAAACGGCCGGCCAATCGCGCCGCCTGGACGGCCGTTCGGCGCTCGGCCTCCCAGGTGCGGACGTGATCATCCTTCATTCGATACGCTCCCCGTTGGCGGCGTCGAAGAGGTGGAGCCGGTTGCGGTCGAACACAATCGACATCGAACCGCCCTCCTGCACCTGTTCGAGATGGCGTTCGTCGATGACGGCCCGCATGGACAGGTCGTTCACAAGCAAGGGCACGATGGCGCGCGCGCCCAGCAACTCGATGACCTCCACCTTCGCCGTGAGTACGGGCGTCTCCCGCTCCGCCGGCAAAGAACCAGGCAGATAGATGTCCTCGGGCCGGATCCCCAGGATCACATCGCCCTCGAATGCAGGGCCGTCCAAGGGAATGCGGAAATGGGAAGAAATGAATTCGCCATCTTCAAGCCGTCCCTCGATCATGTTCATGGCGGGGCTGCCGATAAAGCCGGCGACGAACCGGTGGCGGGGGTGGAAATAGATCTCCCGGGGCGTTCCCACCTGCTGGATCACGCCGCCATCCATGATCACAATCCGGTCCCCCATGGTCATGGCTTCCTCCTGATCATGGGTCACATAGACCACAGTCGCCTCCAACTCCCGGTGAAGTTTGAGCAGTTCGGTGCGCATCTCGACACGCAGCTTGGCGTCGAGATTGCTCAGCGGCTCGTCGAAGAGGAAGACGTTGGGGTTGCGCACGATTGCCCGGCCAATGGCCACCCGCTGCTGCTGTCCGCCGGAAAGCTGCTTGGGTTTGCGCTTGAGTAGCGATTCGATATCCAACATGCTCGCGGCGCGATGGACCCGGCGCTCGATCTCATCTTGGGGCGTCTTGCGGGCCATCAGGCCGAAGGCGATGTTGTCGGCAACGGTCATGTGGGGATAGAGGGCGTAGTTCTGGAAAACCATGGCTACGTTGCGGTCTTTGGGTTCCAAGGCCGTGACATCCCGATCGCCGATGACGATACGCCCGGAGGTGATCGTCTCCAGGCCGGCGATGAGGCGCAGGGTGGTGGTTTTGCCGCAACCCGAAGGCCCCACCAGCACGGTGAAGCTACCGTCTTCGATGGCCAAATTCAGGTCCTTGACCACATGGACGTCGCCAAAATATTTCTCGACATGTTCGAGTTGAATCTTCGCCATTGGTGATTCTCCAGATCAGTATTTGACGGCGCCGCCGCCCAACCCTTTGACCAGATATTTTTGGATAAAGAAGGAGGCCAGCAGGACAGGGACGATGGCCACCAGGATGGCCACGGCCATTTTACCCATTTCGATGCCGCGGAAGGTCCAGTAGCCGGCGATGGCCACCGGCAACGTCTTGCTGTCGCCGCCGCTGAGGATCAGGGCGTAGAACATGTCATTCCACGAGAGAACAAAGCCGAAAATGGCGGCCGCCGCCAGGCCAGGCCGCACCGAAGGCAGAACCACTTTGTAGAAAGCCTGAAAACGGGTGTACCCATCCACCATGGCCTGTTCCTCCAGGTCTTTCGGCACTTCATCGAAGAAGCCGATGAGGAACCAGGTGATGACAGGTGTGACGAAGGTCAGGTGCGCGGCGATGATGGCGAGGTGGGTGTTGAGCAAGGCCAGCCGAAACATGAGCAAGAAGAGCGGAACGATCAACACGGCCGGGGGCAGCATCTCCGCGGCCAGGATGCTGAAACGAGTCGCGCCGCCGCCGGTGTTGAAGCGTGAAAAAGAATAGGCGGCGGGGGCGGCCACCACCAAGGCCACGCCCACTGTACTCAAGGCGACGATGACGCTGTTCAACAGATAGCGGGGCACGTCAGAGTTGAGCAAGACATCTCGCCAGTTGAAGAGGGAAGGGGAGAAAATCCAGACCTCCGGCCGGGCCACCAGATCGACCGGCTTGAGCGAAGTCAGAAAAATCCAGAAATAGGGAAACAGCACGATAATCAAGGCGATCACCAGAATCAGGTTCAGGCCTCCATTGACAAGCGTCTCACGAAAATGGCGCGATCGGTTCATGGGATTCAGGCCCCTTCATCTGCGGACATGATGCGGTAGAGGATAAACACCAGGAATAAGGTGAGCGCGATCAACACATAGGCCATGGCCGCGGCTTCCCCCATGCGGAAGAAGCGGAAGGCGACTTTATAGATGTAGTAGAGGATGGTCTCTGTGCTGTCGCCGGGCCCGCCCCGGGTGATGGCGTAGATGTATTCGAAGACCTTGAAGGCGTCGAGCCCCCGGATGATGAGCGCCACCAGGATCACCGGCTTCATCAGGGGCAGGGTGACTTTGCGAAGGGTGAAGAACCAAGACGCGCCGTCCACCCGGGCGGCTTCGAAGGGGGAAGCGGGCAGCGACTCCAGCCCGGCCAGAAAGAGCAGCAACATGAAAGGCGTCCATTGCCAGACGTCGATGAGGATGATGCTGAACAGGGCCAGCTGGGGACCGAACCAATCCACCTGAATGCCGATCTGGTCCAGCAAATAGGGCAACACGCCAAGCTGCTGGTTGAGCAGAAATCGGAACATGAGGCCCACCGCGATGGGCGTGATGAACATGGGGGTCAACAGAATAGAGCGGAAAAAGTTGCGAAAGCGCAGGGTGGGACGATGGAGCAACAACGCCAGGCCGAAGCCAAGCACGGTTTCCAGAAAGACCGCGCCGAAGACGAAGACCACTGTGTTACGCAACGCGTTCCAGAAAGAGGGGTTGTGGCGCAAGCCGATGTAGTTTTGCAGCCCGATGAAGCGCACGTCCTCCAGCGCGGTCAGCGAGTACTCGTGCAGGGAGACCCAGAAGGAGAAGACCAGCGGATAGATCAGCACGACCAGCAATGTCAACGCCAGGGGGACGATCATGCGCTTCGAGAAGGGAAAGAATGAGCGTTGGGTGATCATGGCGGCACCAATGGGATGGCGGAAACAACGATCTGAAGAGAGCGATAGAAAAGGTGACAGCCATCTGCACCACAACAGTGAGATAGCTGTCACTCTGATAGGCGCAGGTTACCGGTTGATGATCTCCGTCACCTGTGCAGCCGCGTCGTCCAGCGCCTGTTGCGCGTCCTTCTCCCCGGCTACAGCCGAGTTCAGTTCGGTGCCCACCACATCGATGATCTCCTCGGCGTGGTCGCCGCCGGCCAGCGGTTCGGCGTCTTCCAGAATGCTCAACACCGTGGCGTAATAGTCCTCGCCAAAGCCCTTCTCCCACACTTCGGGATCCTGGATGACGCTGGTGCGGGTGGGCGCGCCGCCCTGGATCACGCGTTCCTTGTCCACAGAGGGAGAGGTGAGCCAGGAGATGAACTTCCAGGCCGCATCCTGGTTCACAGAGTTCTTGGGCAGCGACCAGTGCCATGCGCCCAGCACCGCTTTGCCGCCGGGCGGCTCATAGAGCTGGAAGGAGCCGGCCAGATCGCCCGCGGGGCCGTCCGGGTTGTTCAGGGTGGGCAGCATCCAGTTATAGCTGAGCATGGTGGCGGCCTGCCCCGCCGCCATCGCGCGCAGGGCCTCGTCAAAGCCCCAGTTCAGGGAGTTGGGCGGCGCTGCGGTGTTGTAGGTGTCGATGTACATGTTCAACGCCTGAACGCCGGCTTCATTGTTGATGATCACATTCCCCTGATCATCCAGTAGGTCGCCGCCGGCTCCGTAGAGCCAGTTCTTCCACTCTTCAAAGATCTTGTACCCGCGCTGGGGCTGCATGGCCGCGCCGTAAAAATCATCGGTCGTCAGATCCTTGACGGTCTGCACGTACTCTTCCAGAGACGTGGGAACGCTGATCCCCATCTCGTCGAAGATGTCCTGGCGGACGATGAGACCGAGCGCGTAGTTGTAATAGGGCACGCCGTATATCTGGCCGTCCACTTCGCCGATGTCGCGCAGGGGACCGACAAAATCATCATAATTGTACCCTTCCGTCCCGGCGATGAAATCATTCAGCGGGGCCAGGTAGCCGGCGTTGCCGAATTCATCCATCCAGGGATTGTCGATGATGATGATGTCGTAGGTGGCCTTGGGCGCCAGAAACGAGGTGAGAATCTTGTCGCGCATGGCGTCATAGGGCATGGCGTCGAAGACGATGTCGATATCCGGGTTGTCAGCCTTGAACTGTTCGGCCAGTCCGGCAACGATATCGTAGTCGGGCACTTCCTCCATGATGACGTTCAAGGTCACCTTTTCGCCCGCGGCGGGGGCGGATGCGGGGGCGGTTGCAGTGCATGCACTCAATATCATCGCCAATACCAGCCCCAAAATCAGGGGCGGCCACAGGGTGCGAGAGTGTTTCATGGTGTCTATCTCCTTTTGGAAAACGGGCGTCCGAACAGAAACGTCAAAAATAAAAGCAACTCGCAAACAAACTCTGGTCAATCCATCCATGCACCTCCATTGACGTTGATCGCTTCGCCTGTAACGAAATTCGACAGGGAGGACGCCAGAAAGAGCACGACGCCAGCCACGTCCTCCGGCGTTTCCAACCGACCCAGAGGCGTGTCCTGCACATAGAGGTCCGCCACCTCTTCAGCCGCGACCCCGCGCAGCTCAGCCTCCCATTGCAGCTCCCGGGTCTGCATGCTGGTGCGCACATAGCCGGGACAGACCGCGTTGACCAGAATACCCAGGGGCGCCAGCTCGCCGGCCACGGCCTGGGTGAGGCCCACCACCGCAAACTTGGACGCCACATAATGGGCCAGGAAGGGGGCGTTGCCCCGTTTGCCTGCCATGCTGGCGGTGTTGATGATACGCCCCCGCAGGCCGCGCGCGTCAGGCTCCTGCGCCATCATCTGGCGCACCACCACCTGCGAGCAGAGAAAAGCGCCCTTGACGTTCACGTTCATGTTGAAATCCCACTCGTCCGCGGTCAGGTCCACGAAACGGTTCATGGTGCTCACGCCGGCGTTGTTACACCAGATGTCCAGCCGCCCCCATCGATCCGCGATGGCCGCCACCACGGCTTGAGCCGCCTCTTGGTCGGTGACGTCCAGATGGTGGGCCATGGCCTCGCCGCCGGCGGCCTGGATCTCAGCCGCCACGCTGCGGGCGGACGCTTCGTTCATGTCACTCACCGCCACCCGAGCGCCGGCCCCGGCCAGGGCCAGGGCGATGGCCCGGCCAATGCCGCTGCCCGCGCCGGTGACGCCTGCGGTTTGATTCGTCAATAGATTCATTGCGGACTCCTCGGTTGGTTTGGATGCGTCCCAAATATTTGGCCAGCATTCCGGGAATGGGTCAGGACGGTTTGAACCTACGGAATCTTGCCGACCCATTCCCGGAATGCTTTAACTCACTGGGACACGCCGGTTTTGATTTATGAGCCAGCAACCCGCGGAAAGAGATCCCGATTGCGTTCATAGAGTTCGCGATAGACCGCGAACCGTTCGTCATAGAGCGCGCTCACGCCGGCGTCGGGTTCGATGACCTCGGAAATTTCGATGAACCGTTCGATATCGTCCCAGCGCTCGAAAATTCCTACGCCCTTCCCGGCGATGAAGGCCGCGCCCAGGGATGATCCAGGGTGACGGGCGATTCGTTCCAGGGGAATATTGAGCACATCGGCGGTGACCTGCTTCCAGAGGTGCGAGCGCGCGCCGCCGTTGGTGACCCGGCCCCTGGAGGCCGTCAGCCCCCGCTCGGCCAACACCGTGAGATGGTGCCGGAACCCGTAGGCGACGCCTTCCAGGATGGCCCGGTAGACGTGGCCCCGGGTGTGGGTGAGGGTCAGGCCAAAGAGAACGCCCCGGGCCAGGGGATCGTTGATGGGGGTCTTTTCGCCCAGGAAATAGGGAAGCAGGATCAGCCCCTCGCTACCTGGCGGCGTATCTCCACCCTCGGCGTCAAGCAGGGCGTAGTCGGCATCGGCCGCGAACCCCTGCCGGAACCATTTAATGATGCTGCCGCTGGCGGCCATGCAGCCGTTGAGCAGATACTTGCCGGGAATGACGTGATAGTCCAGGAAGAGGCTGCTGTCGATGACCAACTCGTCCAGGCTGTAGAGGATATCCCCCGCGCCGCCCAGCTTGACCAGCAGATCGCCGGGGGCCTTGAGACCGGCGGAAAAGGCCGAGGCGATGTGATCGGCGCTGCCGGCCACCACAGGCGTCCCCGCGCGCAGCCCCGTGTGGACCGCCGCTTCCTCGCTCACCTGACCCACAACATCACTGGGCCAGTGAACCTCGCCCAGCCAATCGCGCGGGATGGCGCTCAGGTCGAGCAGGGTCTCATCCCACTCCTCCCGATGCAGATCGAAGAGACCGCTTTCCAGCGCCCAGTTGCGTTCGCAGGAGAAACACCCCGTCAGCCGGTAGACGATGTAGTCGTACGACCCCATGAGGTGGGCGGCGCGCGCCATGACGTCGGGGTGGACGCGCTGCATCCACAGGAACTTGGGGCCGATGCTCTGCTGGGTGACGGCGCTGCCGGTGCGAGCCAGCACATCCGCTCCATCCACCCGGTCGTTGAATTCCTGGATCTCCCGGTGGGCGCGGGCGTCATTCTGCTGGATCGATGGATGGAGCACCCGACCCTCATCATCCAGCAAGATCAACGTGGGCACCATCCCACTCACGCCCACGCCCGCGATCGCGTCGGCATTCGCCCCCACCTGCTGCAAACAGGCCTGGGTGACGACGGCCACGTTGTCCCACCACTCCGCGGGTTCTTCTTCCGCCCACCCCACATGGGGGGAGCGCAGCGTCGAGGGCGACTCTGCTTCGGCGACGACGCCCTGCTCCGGATGAAGCAGAATGCCTTTCGTGGCCGTGGTCCCAATGTCAATGCCCAGAAGAAACATGGTTCACCCGTTGCGCACCTGATGCACCGCGTCCATAAAGGCCTTCACCCGCGCTGGATCCACCGGATTCCATGTGTACCCGTCCACCTTCAGGCTGGAGCCGACGATCACGCCATCGGCCACAGACAGGTATTGGGCGATGTTGGACGCCCGGGCGCCGGTGTTGAGGAGGACGGGAACGTCCGCGCCGATGCCCTCTTTCGCCTCCGCCACCATGGAGTAATCCGGCTCCGCGCCCGCCATGGGACCGGAGATGAGGATGGCGTCCACCAGGGAGGAGACCACCGCGCTCACCGCCCGCTGCGCTACACTGCGGTCGCCCAGGGGCGAGGCGAACTCCGGGGTGATATTGGCGAAGATGCGCACGTCATCGGCGTCGATCTGGTGACGATAACGATAGAGGGCCGCAGCGTCAGGCGTCCACAGCCCCATGTCGCTCTCATAGACGCCGGTCACCACTTCGCGGATGAAAGAAGCGCCCGTGGCTTTGGCGATGGCCAGCGGGGCCTTGGCGTCCCACAGAAAATCCACGCCAAAGGGGCGATCGGTGGGCCGAAGCTCGGTGATGACCCGGGTCATTACGGCGATGGCCTCGAAGTCAGCCTGAAACGAGTAGGGGCGATCGTCCTCGTTGCAGAACATGATGGCGTCGACGCCGCCGTCGAGCAGATAGCGCACGTCCTGGGCCATTCGCTCCACCACGCCGTCCATGGTGAGCGCTGGATCGTAGCGAGGCGTTCCCGGTAGGGCCGGGAAATGGGCCATGGCGATCACCGGCTTGGAAACGCCGAACAGATCGTGAAGAAAAGCGGTCATGAAAACCCTCCTGAGGTTGAAGGTGGTGGGGGATTGGGATGAAAACGAGCTAAGAGCCTGGAGCGGATCTCATTCAACCTCCGGGGGGTGGCCAGGACCGCTCCGGTTATCGGATGTTTGGCGGTCACCTCCCGGAGGTTGTTTCCAGACGCGTCCTTACGCCAACAGAACCTCGATCTCTTTGGCCTGCAAGGCCTCCACGAAGGCGGTGTCCAGTGAGGCGTCGGTGATGATGCGGTCGACCTGGTCCAACGACGCCACGGCGGCGAAGGCCACGCGTCCGAATTTGCTCGCGTCCGCGACCACGATCACCTCTTTGGCGCTGCGCAACATGGCCTGCTTGACCTGTGCGTCCTCCAGGTTGTATTCGGTCAACCCTTCATCCAGGTTGATGCGCCCCACGCCCAGGAAAAGCTTGTCCACATAGAAGTGGCGAAAGGCGTCTTCAGCCAGCCGCCCCACCAGGGAGAGCTCGCCCGATCGCAGAATGCCCCCGGTGAGGATAATGCGATTGTGGGGCTGTTCCGCCAGCAGCCCGGCAATGCGGAAGCTGGGGGTCACGATGGTCAGATTGCGTCTGTCCCGAAGCTGCTTCGCGATCTCCAACGTGGTGGTGCCCACATCCAGCGCGACGCTGTCCCCCTCCTGCACCAGGCTGGCCGCCAGACGACCGATGCGCTCCTTCTCCTCGGCGCGCGCCATGCTACGGTTGAGAAAGGGCGGTTCATAGCTGCGTCCGCGCACGCCAATAGCCCCGCCATGGACCCGGTGCAACAACCCTTGCCGCTCCAATGCATCCAGATCGCGGCGCACGGTCATCTCCGAGACCCCGAACAACTCCACTAATTCGGCCACAGCCACCGAATTTTGGTTTTTCAGAAGTCGCAGAATGGCCTGATGGCGTTCTTGAGACAGCATAAATTTCCCCAAAATGTTTGATAATGTTTATATCTTACATTAAAAATGTTTGTTTGTCAAGCGTTTTTGTTCGTTTTAAAAAAGTTCGACTTTTGCCAAAAGCCGAGCTATCTGCGCGCCAGAACAAAAAAAGCGCCGAATTGGCGCTTTTGGACGTGCTCTTTTCTTGTGACGAGATGATACGGTGACAAGGTGAGGGAGTGACCGGATGACGTGCGGCTGCAAGCCGCGCCTACATCACCCGGTCATCCTGCCACCTTGTCAAGATTCCAGCGCCGCGGCCAGCACCTCATCCACCGTGTCCACGGGGATGAAGGTCATCTGCTCGCGCACCACCTCGGGCACGTCGTCCAGGTCAGCTTCGTTCTGGCGGGGCAAGATCACCGTCTTGATGCCGAAGCGGGCCGCGGCCAGCACCTTCTCCTTGAGGCCGCCGATGGGCAGAACCCGCCCCCGCAGGGTGATCTCGCCCGTCATGCCTAGGAAGGGCTTCACGGGGCGGCCCGTCAACAGGCTGGCCAGCGCGGTGGCCATGGTGATGCCGGCGGAAGGCCCGTCCTTGGGAATGGCCCCGGCCGGAATGTGCATGTGGATATCCGACTTGCGGAAAATATCGGGATCGATGCCCAGTTCATCGGCCCGACTGCGCACATAGGAAAGCGCGGCCTGCGCGCTCTCCTTCATCACATCCCCCAGTTGACCGGTGACGGTGAAGCCCTTGTCCCCCGGTGCGCGGGTGACCTCGAAAAACATGATGTCGCCGCCGGTGGCCGTCCAGGCCAGGCCGATGGCCACGCCAGGAGCCTCCGTCCGCTCCACGATCTCCTCGCTGTGGATGGTGCGTTTGCCCAGGAAGTCCACCACATTGTCGCCATCCACCACAATAGGGCCGTTCACCTTGCCGGCCGCGACCCGGGCGGCCACCTTGCGGCAGACCTTGCCGATCTGCCGCTCCAGCCCGCGCACGCCAGCCTCCCGGGTGTAGCCCTGGACCATCTCGCGCAGCGCCGACTCGGTGAAAGAAATTTCTTCCTGACGCAGGCCGTTCTCCTTGATCTGCCGGGGGATCAGATACCCCTGGGCGATCTTGACCTTCTCGTCTTCCGTGTAGCTGCTCAGTTGGATGATCTCCATGCGGTCGCGCAAGGCCGGCGGCACGGTGTCGAGCACGTTGGCGGTGGTGATGAACATGACCTGGCTCAGGTCGAAGGGCACATCCAGGTAGTGATCCCGAAACTCCCGATTCTGCTCCGGGTCCAGCACCTCCAACAGCGCGCTGCTGGGGTCGCCCCGGAAGTCACGGCCCAGTTTGTCCACCTCATCCAGCATGAAGACCGGGTTCTTGCTCTCGATGCGACGCAGGCTCTGGATGATACGCCCCGGCATGGAGCCGATGTAGGTGCGCCGGAAGCCGCGAATATCGGCTTCATCACGCACGCCGCCCAGGGCCAGGCGCACAAACTTGCGGTCCATGGCCCTGGCGATGCTGATGCCCAGGCTCGTCTTGCCCACGCCCGGCGGGCCCACGAAACAGAGCACCACGCCTTCCCGCTCGCGGCGGATCTTGTCGCGCAGATCTTCGCCTTCTTCGCCGGCGGCCTTGCGTTCGGTGCGCAGCTTACGCACGGCCAGGAACTCCAGAATACGCTCTTTGATCTCGGCCAGACCGTAGTGATCCTCGTCCAGCACTTCGCGCGCGTGGTCGATGTCCAGGTTGTCTTCGGTGATCTGTTGCCAGGGGAGGCTGACCATCAGATCCAAATAGGTCTTGATGACGCTGTATTCCGCGGCCTGGATGGGCATACGGCGCATGCGATTCAACTCGCGCTGGGCCTCCTTCTCCGCCTCCTCGGACATCCCGGCCGCGGCGATGCGCTCTTCCAGCTCGCGGATATCCGCGGCCTGTTCGTCCTCTTCGCCCAGTTCCTTCTGGATAGCCCGCATCTGTTCGCGCAGGAAAAAATCCCGCTGCATGCGCTCCATCTCGCCATGGGCTTCAGACTGAATTTTGCGCCCCAGTTCCAGGACTTCCACCTCTTTGTTGAGCAACTGGGTCAGCCGCAGCAACTTGTCGTGGACGCTATCCATCTCCAGCAACGCCTGGGCGTCCTCTGGGGAGATACGCATGCTGCTGGCCACCAGGTAGGCGAGGTGGCGTGGGTTGTCGATGTTGATAACCATCATGGCCAGCTCTTCCGGCATCTGCGGCTCCAGCTCGATAAGCTGGCGGAAGAGATTCTCCACCGTGCGCACCAACGCGTCCATCTCGATGCCTTCCTCGACTTCTTCAGGGATGGCTTCCACCCGTGCGCGCAGGTAGGGATGCTCTTGCACATACTCAATAATGCGAATCCGCTCCAGCCCCTGCACCAACAGACGCATGGTGCCGTCGGGCGTCCGCAGCACCCGGTGCACCTGGGCGGCGGTTCCCACTGCGTTGATCTGGTCGGGGGTGGGTTCGTCCACATCCTCGTTCTGGCTGGCCACCAGTGCGATAACCCGGTTGCCGGGCAGATTGTCCTCCACCAGGCGCAGGCTGCGTTCCTGACCGATAGGAAGCGGCAGCCACATCATAGGATAGACCACCACCCCGCGCAGGGGCAGGACAGGCAGTTCATCCGAAATCACCGAATTAGCTTAGTCGATCATGCCATCGAAAGAATCGGCGAACTCCTTGGACTCATAGAGAACCTCATCTTCAACGCTTTCCCAATCATCCAAGTCAAAATCACTAAAATCATTCATCATCATATAAATTTCATCCAAAATAGCCGCATTCGACGTGACAATCCAACAATTTACGATCTATTAGTATACCACAGCAGGCCCAATTCTCTGACAGGGGGCGCACAAAAAAATCATTGAAACCGTTTCTTCATCTTCAACGCAAACGGTAGCCGGATGTTCCCCCGCAGATTTGCAAAATTATGCGCCGATTTGCGACGCCCGCATTCGGGTAAGGCCTGACTGAGCGGTCATCTTGTTGTAATAAAGTTCACAATTTGCGTCCACGCCTCATCTCAGGTATAAAGTGGTACGATAGATATGGCATCCAACGATTGTGAGGAGGGTATTCAGCATGGCGCCAAAGATTGGACTCTTTTTCGGCAGCAGCACCGGTGCAGGCGAACGCGTCGCCAACCTGATAAAACAGATCGTGGAAGAAGCGGGCGCGGCCGAAGTCGATCTCCACATCGTCTCCGCCGACAGCGTGAAGGTGATGGAAAAGTATGACTATCTGATCTGGGGGAGTTCGACCTGGAACATCGGCGAGCTGCAGGACGACTGGGCGCTCAAATACCCGGAACTGGACTCGCTGAACCTGACGGGGAAAAAGGTGGCCTGCTTCGGCCCCGGCGATCAGTTCGGCTATGGCAACAGCTACGTCGACGCCATCGGCATTCTGACGGAGAAAGCCGTCCAGCGCGGGGCCGAGCCGGTTGGCTGGTGGCCCGTGGACGGCTCCTACGAGTTCGAATTTTCGCGCGGCGTGGTGGATGGCATCTTCATGGGCCTGGCCGTGGATGAAGACAACCAACCCGAAAAAACGCTCCAGCGCACGGTCAACTGGACCTACTGGGTGTTGGAAGAATTCGGCCTCTACGACTCCAAGGCCGTGGCCGCGTAGCGCTGCCGGGTGCTGATCGAAATCTCGAGCCGACATCGACGGATTCCAGACAGATGTCGGCTCGATTCATCTTGGACGCACCCATTTCAGCCTGGGGAAGCCAATGTCGTACGGCTCCACGTCTTCAATTCGCCTACGCGACGGATTTCGCGGCCAGATTCTATATGTCATTCCCCCGCCGGTGTTGGAACGCAGCGCAAGCCACCCGTTGTTACACTCGCTAATGCCGACCGATATCGGTTGGTATCCCCACGCCCGGCACCATTATTGCGAACGCGTACGCGGTGCGTCTGAACACATTTTGATCGTCTGCACCCGCGGCTGGGGCTGGTACGATCTGGGTGAAGGTAAGCAAACATTGGAAAATGGACAGGCGCTGCTGATCCCAGCCAACACAGCGCATGTCTATGGGGCCAGCCAAGCGGATCCGTGGTCGATTCACTGGGCGCATTTCGTTGGATTAGAAGGCGACTATTTTTCATGTTTGCCGCCCGCGCCCTCGCAGAAACTGGACATCGCGCCCAGCAGCCTTGAAATTATTCAGCAACAATTCCAACTCTGCTATGACGCCCTACGCGATGGCTTCGTATTACAACGGCTGATCTACAGCGCAAAAGTTCTACACAATCTGCTGGCTGAACTCTTCTTCAACAACCGCGCCTTCTCACCCACAATGCGAACAAGCCGCTTCCGGAGTCTGGAGCCAACCCTGGCGTTTCTCTATGAAAATCTGCATCAATCGGTTTCGCTCGCCGAAATGGCCAGACATGCAGAATTGTCCGAATCGCACTTTTCCCGCCTTTTCAAAGAACAGACCGGTCATTCGCCCATCGACTACTTCATCTATCTGAAAATGCAACACGCCTGTTCGATGCTGACGCTGACCCAGTTGACCATCAAAGAAATCAGCGAAGCCATGGGCTATAACGATGCCTATTACTTCTCGCGCCTCTTCAAGAAATTCATCGGCATTTCCCCTCGCGAATACCGCCGCTCTCCCAAAGGCTGATTCCCGACTGCCACCCCATACGATTCAGATCGCCAGATTACGACCCAGATCTCCAGCTTAGCAGCCACGATTGGAAGGCTGATTCTGGAAGCGACCTGAATTTGTTCGCGCTGATAAGATAATCCATCATTCCCCCTTTTTATCCATTGTTTTCCCTTCTCACCAATGGCATAATTGCACCATTGAACAGTGGATTCCTCCCTGTTCACTCGTATGCAACGCCCACCCTGCATCTGTTGTGATTCAGCGTCTATCTAGTTCATTGTACCGTTCGGTACGGCATCCTATTAACCTTTGCACCATCTGACAACTAAGGAGAAAGAACTGATGAAACGTCACCTGACTCTATTGATCACGATCCTGTTGTTGGGGCTCGTCGTCCTTGCCGGTTGCACCCAGGCTGCGCCCGCCGCTGCGCCTGCGGATTCAGAAGCTGCCGCCCCCGCCGAAGAGGCTGCGCCCGCCGAGGAAGCGCCGCTCCTGGTTGCGATCAACAAAAGCGCCGACCAGCAGTACTTCATCGATCTGCAGAATGCGTTCGTCCAAACCGCCAATGATCTAGGGGCAGACGCCAAAAAATTCGACGCCAAACTCGACCCGGGCCTGGGCGTCAGCCTGGTGGATGACGCCATCTCCGCCGGAGCCAAAGGCATCGCCATCACCGTGCCCGACCAGACCATCGGCCCGGCCATCGCCAAAGCCGCGGCGGATGCAGGCGTTGTCCTCATCGCCACCGATGACGGCATTGTGGACGCCGACGGCAACCCGGTTCCCTTCGTCGGTTTCGATGGCAAGGATATGGGCAAGAAGGTGGGCGAGGCCGCTGCTGGCCTTCTGACCGACAGCGGTTGGCTTGATGACGCTGACAAGAAAGTCGGCGTTCTCTCCATCGAGGTCCAGACCCTCTCCGTCTGCAACGACCGCACCGACAATGAAAAAGCCGCGATCATCGCCGCCGGCGTGCCCGAAGATCAGGTTTACCCGGTCCCGTACACGGGCGAATCGCTCTCCGCCCAGGATGCCGCCGGCCCCATCATCACCGCCAACCCGGACGTCACCAATTGGGTCGTCTTCGGCTGCAACGACGAAGGCGTGCTCGGCGCTTTGAACGCCCTGGGCACTGCGGGCGTGGAGACCGACAACATCATTGGCGTCGGCCTGGGCGCTTATGAGGCCTGCAAGGCATGGGCCGCTGATCAGCCGTCCGGCTTCAAGGCTGGCCTGTTCATCTCCGGCCTGGACGTTGGCACGACTGCGGCGACCGTCCTGTATGATGCGGTCGTCAATGGCGTGGCGCCGGAGGCGAACTCATACGCCCCGACTTCGATCGTCGATGCGTCCAACTATCAGGATGTCATGGACGAAATTTCGTTGGCGAACTGCTCGCAATAACCATCTCCTGCGTTCGAGGGGCGGGATGATCCCGTCCCTCGGATTCGCTCGTTTGCGACCCGCACCGCGGGAGAGAAATCGTATATAATGATGACCGTTTCCGCACAGCCTCCCACCGAATCCGCCACAAATCAAACCGGAGTCCTCGAGGTCCGCAACATCAGCAAGGCCTTCCCCAACGTCCAGGCCCTCACCGACATCTCGCTCGACATCCGTCCCGGTGAAATCCTCGCCTTCATGGGCGAGAACGGGGCCGGAAAGTCGACCCTTCTCAAAATCATCAACGGCGATTACCGGCCTGACACAGGCACGCTCGCCATCGATGGCGAGCAACTCTCATCTCCCAACCCGCGCGCAGCCCATGAAGCGGGTATTCGCGTCATCTATCAAGAACCGGAAATCATCCCCGGCGTGGATGTGGCTGAAAACATCTGGGTCGGCGAGTTGCCCAAACGCATGGGGCTGATCGACCGCCGCCGGCTCAACTCGCAGGTGCGTCGCGATCTGGAAAAGTATGGGTTTGAAGACATCCTGCCCATGCACCTGCTGGGGGACGAACTCTCATCGGCCCAACGCCAGCTCGTCGAGATCATGCGGGCCCTCAAAGAAGGGACCCGCGTGCTTGCGCTCGACGAACCGACCTCTTCGCTCACAGACGAAGAGGTGGACCGACTCTTCACCCTTGTCCGCCGCCTGCGCGATGACGGCGTGGCCATCATCTACGTCTCGCACCGCATCAACGAAATCCTACAGCTCTGTGACCGCGTCGCCATTTTGCGCGATGGGCGCCTCGTGGCCGTCAGGCCGGCGGCGGACCTGGATGACGCCGAAATCGTGCGCCTCATGGTGGGGCGCGATCTGGCCGACGTCTTCCAGCGACGACCGGCGGGAACCGATCATGAGGTGCTGCGGGTCGAAGGGCTGCACAGCAACTGGCATGATGACGTGAGCATCTACATCAACGCCGGCGAGGTGGTGGGTTTCGGGGGGCTTGTGGGCGCAGGGCGGTCGGAACTGGCCAAGGTCATTTTTGGCGAGATGCCAAAAAATAGCGGGCGCATCCTGGTGGAGGGCGAAGAGACGTCCATCCATCACCCACATGACGCCATCAGTAAAGGGATTGGCTTCGCCCCTGAAGATCGCAAACGCGAGGGGCTGGTGCTCATTCGCAGCGTGCTCGAAAACACCTCCATGGCGATCCTGCGACGTCTGAGTTATTTCCACTTCATACGCAGGCGACTGGAGCGGCAAGTAGTGACCGAGTATGTGGAGAGACTGCGGGTGCGAACGCCCTCGATCGATCAAGAGGTGGGCAAGCTGTCCGGCGGCAACCAGCAGAAGGTCGTGTTGGCGCGCTGGCTGGCAGCGAAACCAAAGCTCCTGATCCTCGATGAGCCGACGCGCGGCATCGATGTCGGCGCCAAAGCCGAAATCTACCGCCTGATCGACAATCTCGCCAATGAAGGGCTGGGAATCATGTTCATCAGCTCTGAATTACCGGAACTACTCGGTCTTTCGGATCGCATCTACGTCATGCAGAACGGTCGAATTACTGGAGAACTTTCCGGAGCGGACGCCACCGAGGAAAGCGTCCTTGAACTCGCCATGGCCGACAACCTGTCAGCGGCTCCCACCGAGACCGCGACGCCAGCCCGTGAGGGCCATTGAAAATGAGCAACGAATTGACGAATCAAACAACCCATCAAAAGAGTGAATTGGATGACGGCGCCCAAACGACCCAAACGGTGGCGCCGGCAAGACGCGACAATGCGCTGCGACGGGCAATCAATTTTATTGGCGCCGACAATCTATCGCTCATGTTTGCGCTTATCGTTCTGATCTTGCTGATCACAGTTGTGAGTGGCTGGTTTGGCATGGCCGGTGGAGACAAGTTCGTCTCCTGGCAAAACATCATGAACAGCCTTGCCCAGGCCATCGTCGTCGTCGGCCTGTTGGCCATCGGCGAAACGGTGGTGATCATCGCCGGCGGGCTCGATATCTCCGTCGGCTCCATTGCGTCCATGGGGTCTGTGGTATCGGCCTCCGTCTTGATCGGCGTGGGCGCTGTCGGCGCGCTTGGCGTCTTTCCCACCGGCAACGTTGTCGTCGCCGTCATCGCCGGCATCCTGGCCGGCGTCTTTGCCGGATTGATCAACGGTTTTATTATCACCACGTTGCGGGTGAATCCCATCATCGCCACCCTCGGTACACTGGCCGCGTTTTCCGGCTTTGCTTTCCTCCTGGCCCCCGATGGCAAGCCGGTTGGCGTCTTCACGCAGCCCAATTTCATCTGGATGGCCCGAGGCCGTTTGCTGACCGGCCTCCCGATTCCGCCCCTCGGCGGCGTTGACTGGACCGGCGTCCCGGTCCTGACCGTGATTCTCGTCCTGGTTGCCATCTTTGTCCATATTCTCATGACCTACACCGATTTCGGGCGGGCGATCTACGCCATCGGCGGCAATGACGTCGCGGCCCGTCTCGCCGGCATCAACCTGACACGGGTGCGCATGACCATGTACATGTTATCGGGCGGCATC
>JAJRVT010000148.1 GCA_024277175.1 Chloroflexota bacterium
GAGATTTTTGAAATTTCTCTGCGCCCCTCTGCGTCTTCGCGTCTCTGCGTCAAAGTTTTCTCCCCACCCCTGATCTGCGTTAAAATTCCCGCATGACAGACAAGAACCCCGGATCGACTGAACTGATCCTCACCGTCGGCGACGATGGCGCAGGCGCGCGCCTGGACCGCTGGCTGGCCGCCGAACTGCCTGACCGCAGCAGTAGCGAGATCCAGCGCTGGATCAAGGACGGACGGGTGTGGGTGGACGGCATTGTCGCCAAGGCCAGCCGCAAGCTGGAGCCAGGGCAGGCCGTGGGCCTCAGCATCCCCGCGCCCACGCCGGCTGAGTCGGTGCAGCCCGAAGACATCCCCCTGGACATCCTCTACGAAGACGACGACCTGATCGTGATCAACAAGCCCGCGGGCATGGTGGTCCATCCCTCGCCCGGCCACGCCGGCGGGACCCTGGTCAACGCCATCCTCCACCATTGCCCGGACATCGAGGGCGTAGGCGGAGAACGGCGGCCCGGCATCGTCCACCGGCTGGACAAGGAGACGTCGGGGGTGATGGTGGTGGCCAAGAACGACCGGGCCCACCGGGACCTCCAGGCCCAGTTCAAGGCGCGCACGATCTACAAGGAGTACCTGGCCCTGGTGGAAGGCCGGCTCGACCCGCCCGCGGGGCGCATGGACGCGCCCCTGGGACGCCATCCCACCGACCGGGTGCGCCAGGCCATCCTGCCGCCGGACCCGGTGACGGGCGTGAGCCGGGGACGGGACGCGGTCACCGAGTACCACACCCTGGGCGTCTACAGCGCGCCCATCCGCGGCGGGAGCGCGGCCACCGGCCTCTTCACCCTGGCGCGGGTGGTCCTGCACACGGGGCGCACCCACCAGATCCGGGTTCATTTCGCCTGGCGCAAACACCCGGTGGTGGGCGACACGCTCTACGGCTACAAACGGCAGCGGCTGGATCTCAAGCGCCAGTTCCTGCACGCGCACAAGTTGGGTCTGCATCTGCCCGGCGACGGGGGACGGCGAACGTTCACCGCCCCCCTGCCGCCCGACCTCCAGGCCGTGCTCGACTTTTTGGAGAACGCAATGTAATAGAACGCGGATTTGCCGGATTGGGCGGAAAGAGCCGGATTTTCAAAAAACCCGTGCAGATCCGCTCAATCCGGCAAATCCGTGTTCTATCCCAATCAGAGGAGAATCAGATCATGGGAAACGGCATTTTCGATCAGCCACGCAAGCGGACCGCGGCCGGCGCGCTCTTCACCGATGGCGCGGGGAGCGTGCTGCTGGTCAACCCGACCTACAAGCCCCAGTGGGAGATCCCCGGCGGCATTGTGGAGGAGAACGAAGCGCCCAGCCAAGCCGCGCGGCGGGAGGTCTTCGAGGAGATCGGGCTGAAGATCCGGCCCAGCCGCCTGCTCAGCCTGGACTACCGGCCGGCCAGCCCCGGGCGCAACGATCTGCTGCGTTTCGTCTTCTGGGGCAGCGCGCTCAGCGAAGAAGAGATGGCCAGCATCCACCTGCCGAGCGAGGAGTTGAGCGAATGGGGCTTCTTCACCCTGGAGGAGGCCCGGGAACGGCTGACGCCCAGCCTGAGCAAGGTGGTGGCCGGCTGTCTGGAGATCCTGGCCGGTGACGGCTGGGAATTCCAATATATTGAACACGCGGAGTGAAGTAGAAAGGCAGAGCAATTCTGTATGGATGATCTGATACACGCCTCAGCCACCGCGCTGGCCCGCCGGATCCGCAACCGGGAGATCTCCTCGGAAGAGGTCGTCCAAGCCCATCTCCGACAGATAGCGCAGGTCAACCCCCGCCTGAACGCCGTCGTCCAACTGGCCACAGCAGAGGCGCTGGGCCAAGCGCGCGCGGCCGACGCCTGACCGACTGGCCGTGCGCGATCGTGTGCGGCGGGGCCTCGACCGAGGGGATGCCCATCGGCGTGCAGGTCGTCGCCGGCCCGTGGCGGAATCATGTGGCGCTGGCCGTGGTCCATGCGTTTGAGCGAGAACCTGGCGGATGGCGTCCTCCGGTGCTGAATTAGACGCACCGTCGCATCGTCTTGTTTCATCCTGTCATCCTATCCCGGTCCTGGCTGAGTTACGACTCCTGACGAGAAAGTGAATATAGGAGGAAGGGTTGCGCATGGCTACCGTATTCATGAAGTGGCTGGAAACCAGCCCGACAGCGTATGACCGCGGGATCCAACTCCTGACATTGGGACGCATCCAGCGAATCAAGGAGAGGATCGCAAACGCCTATGTCCATGCGGGGATGCGCGTCCTGGAGATCGGTTGTGGGACAGGGACGCTCACAGCCATGATGGCCGCCCGCGGGGCGGAGGTGACCGGCATCGACGCTTCTCCGAGCATGCTTGCCGAGGCCGAGAGGAAGGTCGCGCAGGAGGGGCTTGAAGACCATGTCACCTTGAAGTATATGGACGCCGTCCTGATCGGAGAGCGCTTTCCCCCCGCTTCCTTCGACCTAATCGTCTCAACGCTGGTCTTCAGCGAACTCTCCCCATACGAGCAACGCTACATTCTGGAAGCCTGCAAAACGCTATTGGCCCCGAACGGACGCCTCCTGATCGCCGATGAAGTCATCCCGACCGGCGCGCTACGACGGCTGTTCTACTATGTGGTGCGTCTGCCGCTGGCGCTGCTGACCTGGTTGCTGACGCGCACAAGCGCCACTGCCTTGCGCGACT
The DNA here is from genome assembly GCA_024277175.1 of Chloroflexota bacterium. Classification (GTDB taxonomy): domain Bacteria; phylum Chloroflexota; class Anaerolineae; order Caldilineales; family Caldilineaceae; genus JAJRVT01. The sequence continues at coordinate 2,704 of JAJRVT010000148.1, forward strand.
TCGAGTCATTGCTGGAACAGACCGGCTTTCAAGCCCGGGCGGTCGCTTCTCACCTGGGCGGCAGTCTGGTCTTGTACGACATTCTTCCCGCCGAGATCGCCCGGGCCGAAGCCAACCTGCCCCCAACCGTCATCGGGAGACTGCAACATCGCGTCACCTTCCGCACCCTGCTGCTCGACCTATGGCTGCTCTTCTTCCGCATCATCCCGCCCTACCCCAAAGTGCGCACAGGACTGTACATGATCGGAAATCCCACCCCGGAATCGCCCGTGCTGGTGACCGGCAACTTCGACCTGACCGTGCGCAGAGTGGTCAAGGCTATCGACGGTAAGGTGAACGTCTGGTTGCTGGTGGCCGACTCGGCAGGCATCAACGTCTGGTGTGCGGCGGGCGGTGGGTATTTCAGCGCCGAAAAGGTGATCGCAGCGGTCAAGTCCTCACGTCTGGAAGAAGTTGTCAGGCATCACGCTTTGATCCTGCCGCAGTTGTGCGCCAACGGTGTGGACGGCTGGCGCATCCGCAAAGAGATCCACTGGGGCGTGCACTGGGGTCCGGCCAAGGCCAGAGATATCCCGGCCTATCTGGACGCCAACCGCAAGAAAACCGACGCCATGCGTTGGGTGCGTTTTCCGCTCAAAGACCGGCTGGAAATGGTTACGGTCACCCTGGGCTTCTACGGGTTGTTGATCCTGTTGCCGGTGTTCATCTTCTGGCGGCCCATGTTCTGGCCGATCACCTTCAGCATCGTTGGGCTTTCGTATTTTTACGCCATTGTCCACCCTTGGCTCCCGGGCCGGGACGGACTCTACAAGAGCATCCCGCTGAGCCTGATCGCGCTGGCCGGGTTGCTCGTCTACACCACAGTTTGGAACCCGTTACCCGCCGTCGACCTGTTCCACTGGATGGTTATTCTGACCGGCCTGTCGGTGTTTACCGGAGCCGAGCTCCAGGGAATGTCCCCGCTGATGCGAGGCGAGCAAGCCAACTGGGGATGGGAAGCCGTCATTGGTCTGGCGCTGGTCGCGCTCTACTGGCTGGTCCCCCTGGCCCTTGGTTGGAGGTAATAAGATGAGCATGCAACCTACGCTCCTGTCATCCCTGAAAGAACATCTGACGCTTGCCAAAGAACTACGCCATCTGGAAATTCATTTTTATCCGGAGAAATGCAAGGGGGTCTGGCAATGCTACGAAGTCTGCCCGGTGGGTTGCTGGACGCCGAACTATGAGGCGCGGGTGGCGATTTTCCACGACCCGGAAAAGTGTATCGCCTGCGGCGCCTGCGTGCTGCAATGTCCTCAGGATGCGATCGAATTGAAGTGAATGGTTGCCGAAACCCTTGGTGGGCGAAATCCTGGATGCACCACACCTATGACTATTCTCATACGAAACGCACGACCGGATGAAGCAACAACGTTGAACGCCCTGGCCATGCGCTCCAAGGCATATTGGGGATACTCGAATGAGTTCATGGAAGCGTGTCGCGAAGAGCTATCGGTCTTGCCCGGCGCTATCGAAAGCGACAAGTTTCACTACGCCGTCGCGGAACGCCGGGGAGAGATTGTCGGATACTACGCCCTGGAGCGTCTGTCCGCTTCGGCGTTCGAGTTGGAAGCGCTATTCGTCGAGCCGGCGCACATCGGGTCAGGCGTCGGCTGGGCGCTGATCACCCACGCCAAACGCTACGCGGCGGGCGCAGGCGGGCGCGTCCTGGTCATTCAGGGGGACCCGAACGCGGCAAGTTTTTACCGGGCCGCGGGCGGCGCACTCACCGGCAGCCGGGAATCCGCGAGTATTCCGGGTCGTTTTCTGCCGATGTTTGAAATTCGCCTGACAAGCGACAACCCTCCGGTTTGCTGATGGGCAGCGCAGTCCGGAATTTGTACAGTCTCCGGCAGTCCCCAGGATTCAGAATCGTTGCAAAGCAAACGCCCGGGCCTTTCGGCCCGGGCGTTGACGTATGCAGAATTCCTGTGGAATCCGGGTGTCAACTGTGCTATACTGGATGAGCGTCGGCGTCACATTGACGCTTCATCCTAAACGACTTGAACCATCATAACGGTACCCCGCATCAGAGCGTCGCTCGATAACAACAGCTAGCCGACGACAAGAAGGCAGAATAAATGAAGACGTTGCATCAGGAAATTTCAGATGCGTGCAGATACGCAGACAATGGGCTATGGGATGCATATTCTCGAAGCGCTGGCAGCCAGATCGACGTCTCCAGGGCAGGCAGCCTCGTCTTTCCGCAGCGTCATGGCAAGCACGAGGGTTCTCTACGCGTCAGTGAGCAGGAGGCCAGGTTCGCTTTTGTCGAGGCGCTGTGCAAGATCCCTCTCATGTACTCAGTCGAAACGCCGACCACCAAACTTTACAGGTTCACTGGGAAAACGTCTCTTTCCGCTCAGACGGATCTTACAGTATACGACGAGCGTGGGATCCACATCTGTAACGTTGAGTTCAAGGCAAAAGGCGTCAGTCCCTCTGCCCGAAGACACTTCCCAATCTACAAAGATTTACAGAAGTTACTGCGCGAGCCCGTGTGGGGACTTTGGTTTCATATCCTGGAGGGCGTTGACAACTCGACCATCGACAATCTCTTGAGTGTGATGGCGAAGCAGGTAGGTGAAGTACAGCGCAAATTCGGAGAGGACATTGAATCACCAGGGCTGACCTTCCACGTGTGCGTGTTAAAGCACAGTTTCTCATTGCAGAAAGATGTGACGCTGCCGTCTGGCCGCGCTATCACCGACGCCGAGTTGAGCAGACATTTGCGCGTTGATCTTGCAATGTCTCGGTCCAAGCTACTCGAAGTGCATGACTTGAATGGGTGGGCCTTATATAGACGATAAAGCCTGTCAGCTAACAAACGGATCCAGCCATGTTATGTACAAGATGGCGAAGAAAAACAGAGAGTTTTGATCGATTCGACGTCGGCTCATTTGCGACGCAGTTGACAGATTTCAGAGCCGTCATGGGCGGTCGGGAGAATCCAAGAGGGTACGATGATTGCAGCTAATACGATCGGGACTAACATATGAATTTAACCGCCACCCACCGCCCCTACAACGCCGCCTATGAAGGCCCGCACCTGGCGCGCGTGGCCTTCCCTCTGGGCGGCATTGGCGCCGGCATGCTCTGTGTGGAGGGAAGCGGCGCGTTCTCCCACGTCTCCGTGCGCAACAGGCCGGATATCTTCAACGAACCCATGATCTTCGCGGCCGTAAAAGTCCTGGATCATGGACGGACGGCGCGGCTGCTGGAGGGGCCTGTCCCGGACTGGAAAATTTTCGGGACGCGCGGCGCGGGTGACGGCGCTCGCGGCAGCACATACGGGTTCCCCCGCTTCGCGACGGCCCGCTTCCAAGCCCGCTTTCCCTTCGCCGCCGTCGACCTGGCGGACCCCGCCATGCCGCTGACCTGCCGCCTCTCCGCCTGGAGCCCTTTCCTGCCGGGCAACGCCGATGACTCCAGTCTGCCCGTAGCCGTGCTGGAGTACGCCTTCCAGAACCAGAACCGGGACCCCGTGGAGGCCGTCTTTTCTTTCCACGCCGCCAATTTCATGGCCACGCGCGGCGGGGGCGATTCGGTCGGCGCAATCGAGCAGGGGGTCGTCCTCCGCCAGGTCGGGTCGGACGAAGCGCCTGCGGACGAAGGAGCCTTCTCCGTCACCCTCCTGGATCCTGATGCCCGCGTCGACTGCGCCTGGTTCCGGGGCGGCTGGTTCGACGCCGCCACCATCCTCTGGCGTCACATCGACAGCGGGGATGCGGTGGCCAATCCGCCGCTGGCCGCAGGCGCGCCCAGCCCCGGGGGCAGCGTCTACCTGCCGCTCTCCCTGCGACCGAACGAAAGACGCACCGTGACCGTCCTGCTGACCTGGCATGTCCCCAGAACCACCCTGTGCCTGGCCCCGGGCGAGGAGCCGTGCTGCAATGGCGGCTGCGCGGTGCAGCCCGAGGCCCACACCCCCTGGTATGCAGGCCGGTTTGCAACCATCGAGGCCGTGACCGAATACGCCCGCGCCCACCTGAAGCGTCTGCGCGGGGAGAGCGCCCGCTTCCGGGACAGCCTCTTCGACGTCACGTTGCCGCCGGAGGTGGCCGAAGCCGTGACCGCCAACCTGTCCATCCTCAAGTCACCCACCGTCCTTCGCCAGACCGACGGCAGGCTTTGGTGCTGGGAGGGCTGTAGCGACGCCCACGGCTGTTGCCCCGGCTCCTGCACCCACGTCTGGAACTACGCCCAGGCGCTGCCCCACCTCTTCCCGGAGCTGGAGCGCAGCCTGCGCCGGACCGAGTTCCACGAAAACCAGAACGCGGAGGGGCATCAGGGCTTCCGCGCCGCGCTGCCCATCCGCGAGCTGACGGACCATGACGCCCACGCCGCGGCCGACGGCCAGCTTGGCGGCGTCATGAAGGCGCACCGGGAGTGGCGCATCCTGGGCGATGACGCCTGGCTCAGGGCGTACTGGCCCCGGATCAAGGCCAGCCTGGATTACTGCATCCGCACCTGGGACCCGGAGGGGGAAGGCGTGCTGCGCGAACCCCATCACAACACCTATGACATCGAGTTCTGGGGACCGGACGGCATGTGCACCTCCTTCTACCTGGGTGCGTTGAAGGCCGCCTCCCGCATGGCCGCGGCCCTGGGCGAGGACGGCTCGCCCTATGAGGAGTTGTTCCGCAAGGGGCGCGCCTTCATGGAGAGCGAACTCTACAACGGCGAATACTTCATCCAGCAGATCCAGTGGACGGGCCTGCGCGCCGGCGATCCCACCGAGGCCAAGGCCCTGATCGACATCGACTGGTCACCCGAAGCCGTTGAACTGGCCCGCCGGGAAGGTCCCAAATATCAGTACGGTTCCGGCTGCCTCTCTGACGGGGTGCTGGGTGCGTGGATGGCTGAGGTCTGCGGCGTGGGCGAGATCCTCGACCCGGACAAGGTGAAAAGTCACCTGCTGGCCGTCCACCGCTACAACCTGAAGCGCGATCTCTCCGACCACGCCAACCCCCAGCGGCCCGGTTACGCCCTGGGCAAGGAGGGCGGCCTGCTGCTCTGCACCTGGCCCCGGGGTGGCGAGCCGGCCCTGCCGTTCGTCTACAGCAACGAGGTCTGGACGGGGATCGAATACCAGGTCGCCTCGCATCTGATGCTGATGGGCTGCGTCGAGGAAGGGCTGGAGATCGTGCGTATCGCCCGTTCGCGCTATGACGGCCGGGTGCGCAACCCTTTCGACGAATACGAATGCGGACACTTTTACGCCCGCGCGCTGGCTTCCTATGGCCTCTTGCAGGGTCTCACCGGCGTGCGCTATGACGCGGTGGATCGGACGCTCTACATCGAGCCGCGCCTGGAGGGAGACTTCCGCACGTTCCTGTCCACGGCCACGGGCTATGGAACTGCGGGCGTCAGCCATGGGGAGCCGTTCCTGGAGGTGAAGCAGGGAACGATCAAACTCGCCCGAACCGTCTATACGCCATACCGGCCCGGGTAAACGATGGGGGCGGCGACGAAGCCAAAAAAAGCAGACGATTGAGCGGATACAAAGCGAACAAAATGCGTCCCAAAATGAATTACGATAGAAGATGGTGACTATTCAGCAACCATCAGTGGAATGCGGATTTTCACGGACGGGAGCAGATTTTCACGGATTTTTGGTATCACCTCAATATTTCGGGGCGGAGTGCGTTGCACTGACCCAAGCCAGACCGAATTCCCTCGATACGCCCGGTCAGTGCGACGGACTTCCCCGGTTTATTGAGCAGATACGATTTTTTCAGAAAAAAACTGTGAAAATCCGTTTGTATCAGCGAAAATCCGCGTTCTAACGGATCCCACCTGAATAGTCACAGGAGATGAAAATGAAACGCCATGGAATATTCAACCTCTCTGTAATCGTCGGCGTCATCACTTTCCTGGCCGTGAGCTGGGCCGGGTTCTTCGCCCAACGGGCCGCATTGGCGGAAGAGGGCGGCGTCGCCGTCAGCGGGGAAAAAATCCTGGTCTCGCTGTCGAATGACGCCGCCGCCTGGAACGACGATACGCTCTATGCCATCAACCCCGGGGACGGAAGCGGACAGACCCGGATTTTCGACTTTCACAGCCAGTCCAAATTTACCACAGGCGAGATATTCGGACCTCGCATCAGCGCCGACGGCCAACAGATCTATTTCCACTCTGAACACGCCTACATCTACACGCCCGCCCGTCGTAACGCCTTTCGCGTCGCTTCAGACGGCGGCGGGCTGGATCAGATCAGCCCCGGTCCCCATTCCGGCGAGTGGGGCGCAACGGGCGACAGCACCGTGTCCGGGTGGGTGCGCAAGGGAGACGGCAGCCCCTGGGTGAACGCGCCCGTCTATCTGGAAGGGATGAATAGCGTGTTCTCCGGCGGAGACGGTTCTTTCAGCTTTCAAAACGTTCCGCCGGGCGCCCGCTGGCTGGTGGCCTACCAACCGGGAGACGTCCGCTACGATTCCACAGCGATCACAGTCGTTTCCGGCGTGGACAACACCGGGCTCGTCCTGACCCCCGACACCACCTCGCGCATGAATTTCGAATTCCCCGTCGAGCACGATTCCCGCGTCTATTATATCTTGAACGGCAAGGACATCCAGTGGACGGATCTCGGCTTCTCCGCCCAGCACGACGTTTACACGCCCGCCACGGACGGCTGCGTCTCCCTGCCGTCCGTACAGGCGTTCGACGTGGGGCCCGCGTCAGGCAGGCTGGCGGTGATCGACTTCAACGGCGACGGCTGCACCAATAACGCCGGGATATACGTCACAGACAAAGACGGCGGCGGCAAACAACTGCTGCTGAATCTGTGGAGCGATCCGAATTGGAACCCGTCATTTTTGCCGCAGGAGATCTTCTGGTCGCCGGATGAGAGCAAGATCGCGTTCAAGGGCAACTATGATTTCAACGGCGAGGCCTTCAACGCCCAGGATGTGCTGACCGTGATCGATGCGACCAACGGCCAGGTGCTGGGCGCGGCGTTTTCCGGCGCGTCCAACGTCCAACTGACTCTGTACGGCTGGAGTCCCGGGGGTGACTGGCTGCTCTTCTCCCGCTATTTGGACGTGACCCAAAAGACGCTATCCAAGCTCCAGGTGGACCCAAACGGGACCATCGATATCAGTTCGTTGGCCGATCTGATGGTGGGAGAGCCAATCAGCGGCGCGACGTGGGGCGTTCTGGCCGATCCAGGTTCACCCACCCCGACGCCCACCCCCGGCCCGTCCGAGCAGGTTTTTCTGCCGGTGGTGTCGAAGTGAAGGAAACATGTGGCCGTATGCGCCAAGCCCTTCCCTGAGCCTGCTCTCTCTTCCCCCGTCGAAACCAGGGGGTTGCCGCCTCCCATCCATTGAACCGTGATTATTAGCCAGAGATTGGAGATCCAATGAGCGCCTGGTTTACGAGCAATCTCGGTGACGCCATGTGGGCGGAGGAATCGTTAGACCAGATCAAAGCCCTCTTCCTGCCAGCATACGAAAAAGCCAACCGGCCGCAGGAGATGGCCGTATTCGTTCGCCACGAATCGGAAGGGCGTCTTCACTGTGAGGTCAACGTCTACTTCTCGCCGGCAACGGTCGCCGTAGCGAAAGCGGTTGGCGCCACGCCCTGCTCTAAACCCTCGCCAAGCGGCCTGGGCTTGCTGGCCGGTGCAGAAGACTCGTGGGCGATTTTCTTTCCCTGAATGGGCGTGGGGACGCCCTTGGTTGCTCGGATACGCGCCTTGCCAGGAAATGTTCCGCCTGCCGGGGGTTCGCAGGGCTGGTGCAGGGCTGGCCGGCCTGGCGAGGCCGGATCCGGCCGGAGAGCCGATGACGGGGTTTCGACTTTGGGGTCGAATGGCTACCCGAGTTTCATCCAGAACTGCTCTCGCACCCTCCATGTAGCGGATGCTCCATGACCGCATCGCGTACTCGTTGCTGCGGTCGGCCTTAGCGAGACGCAGGCCAGAAAAAATTCCGCGCTTCCTTGCTCTTACCACGCGCCTCGGTTACAATGAGGACGGCTTTACGGCATTCAAACGCCGTACGACGCCAGCGGCTACGTTGTCACTTTGTGACCGTTTCACAAACAACACGGATGATGCGGCAACGGAGCCGGATCGTATAGCCGGTTGACTTTACTCACGTCGCATCATCCATATCTCGTTAGTTGTACAACCACAAGCCTGAGAGAGAGAAGTGAAGGAAAGAGAAATGACTGAAGAGAGCAAGTGCCCGGTAACGAACGGCGTTCGCAGACCCACCACCCTCGGCGGCATGTCGATTCGGGACTGGTGGCCAAACCAGTTGAACCTCAAGATTCTTCATCAGAACGCCCCCATGATCACGCCGTTGGGCGAGGATTTCAACTACGCGGAAGCGTTCAAAACCCTCGACCTGAACGCCCTGAAGGAGGATATCTATGCACTGATGACCGATTCGCAGGAATGGTGGCCGGCCGACTATGGGAATTATGGCCCATTCTTCATCCGCATGGCCTGGCACAGTGCAGGCACCTACCGCATCACGGATGGCCGCGGCGGCGGAGCCACCGGCAACCAGCGCTTTGCGCCTGTCAACAGTTGGCCTGACAACGTGAGCCTCGATAAGGCGCGCCGGTTGCTCTGGCCCATCAAAAAGAAATACGGCGACCAGATCTCGTGGGCCGATCTGATCATCCTGGCCGGAAACTGCGCCTTCGAGTTGATGGGCCTCAAGACCTTCGGCTTCGGCGGCGGGCGCGAGGACATCTGGGAGCCGGAAGAGGATATTTACTGGGGTCCCGAGAGTGAGTGGCTTGGCGATGAACGCCACAGCGGCGAGCGGCAACTGGAGAACCCCCTGGCCGCGGTCCAGATGGGGCTGATCTATGTGAACCCGGAAGGGCCGAACGGCGAACCAAATGTGCTGGCGGCCGGGAAAGACATTCGGGAGAGCTTCGCGCGCATGGGCATGACCGACGAGGAAACCGTCGCGCTCATCGCCGGCGGGCACACCTTCGGCAAATGCCACGGCGCCGCCGATCCCAACAAGTACGTGGGCCCGGAACCTGAAGGCGCGCCAATCGAGGAGCAGGGCCTTGGCTGGAAGAGCAGCTATGGCTCCGGCAAGGGCGGCGACACCATCAGCAGTGGCCTGGAGGGCGCATGGACCCATACCCCCACCCAGTGGGACAACAGCTTCTTCGACCTTCTGTTCCGCTACGACTGGAACCTGGAGAAAAGCCCGGCCGGGGCCTGGCAGTGGGTTCCCACCGATCCGGCCTCGGCGGACTTGGTGCCCGACGCCCATGACCCCACCAAGCGGCACAAGCCCATCATGCTCACCACGGACCTCGCGCTGAGGATGGACCCCATCTACGCGCCCATCTCCAAGCGCTTCCACGAGAACCCGGAGGAGTTCGCGGACGCGTTTGCACGCGCGTGGTTCAAGCTCACGCACCGGGATATGGGACCCCGCGCCCGCTATCTCGGACCGGAAGTCCCCGCCGAGGACCTCATCTGGCAGGATCCCATCCCGGCGGTGGATCACGCTCTGGTCGATGGAGAAGACATCGCCAGCCTCAAAAAGACGATCCTGGCGTCGGGGCTTTCCACCGCAGCGCTGGTGTACACGGCCTGGTCATCGGCCTCCACCTTCCGCGGCTCGGACAAGCGCGGCGGGGCGAACGGCGCGCGCATTCGCCTCACACCGCAAAAGGCTTGGGAAGTCAACCAGCCGGAGCAACTGTCCAAGGTGCTGGAAACGCTGGAGGGCATTCAAAAGGAGTTCAACGACTCGGCGTCCGGCGACAAGAAGGTTTCGCTGGCCGACCTGATCGTGCTTGGCGGCTGCGCAGCCGTGGAGGACGCGGCGAAGAAGGCCGGCCATGACATCGCGGTTCCCTTCACGCCCGGGCGGATGGATGCGTCGCAAGAGCAGACGGATGTGGACGCCTTCGCGGTGATGGAACCCTTCGCAGACGGATTCCGCAACTACGTCAGGCAAGGGTGCGACATCCGGCCGGAGGAGTGGCTGCTCGACCGTGCGCAGCTCCTGACGCTGACCGCGCCCGAAATGACGGTCCTGGTGGGCGGCCTGCGCGTCCTGAACGCCAACTTCGGGCAGTCCAGCCACGGCGTTTTCACCGAGCGACCGGAGACGCTCACCAATGACTTCTTCGTGAATCTGGTCGATATGAGCACGGAGTGGAAGCCTGTCTCGGAAGACGAAAAGCTGTTCGAGGGTCGCGATCGGGCCACGGGCGAACTCAAATGGACCGGCACCCGCGTGGACCTGGTCTTTGGCTCCAACTCCCAGCTGCGCGCGCTGGCGGAGTTCTATGCGCAGGACGACAACCAGGGCAAGTTCGTGGACGATTTCGTGGCCGCGTGGACCAAGGTGATGAACCTGGATCGTTTCGACCTCGCCGGATAGTTTTGCAGGCTTACGGTTAATAGACCGCGGATGACGCGGATCGGGCGGATTCTCACGGATTTTTTCTGAAAAAAATCCGTGAGAATCCGCTTAATCCGTCAAATCCGCGTTCTATTTTTCCCCACCCCCTGGACAGACGCTTCAAGGAAACGCGTGAACGGAGACGGGATATGGAATTTTTTGCGATCGCTCGCACGAAAAGGGATGGACAAACCATTCAAGAGCAGGTGACTGTCGCGCGCATGGGCGAGTATTGCGACACCATCGTGACGCTGGATGGGGACGACGACGCTGGAACCATCGGCACAGTGTGGGGCGAATTTCCTGTGCAGCGTCAGATCATCCGGGGCGGGGTGCGCTTCGCCCTGACCACGTGCCCCAACGCGCTGGCCTGGACGATCACCACCGGCTTCCCGCCCGCGCCGGACGATGTGGTCATCCACGGGACCATCAACCGCACGGAGCATGACGAAGATTTTATCGAGTCTATCGTCGAGTTTTTGGAGGCGTGGCGGCTGGGGCTGGAAACGGTGCAGGCGTGATGGGCAGCCAAATTACGCGCTACAGGATAGCAGCGTTGAGTTTTTTCGTCCTGATCTGGCTGCTGCTTTCCGCATCGCCGGTATTGGCCCATGAGTTCAGGCTGGGCATCCTGCTGACGGCAAGCGCAGACGAACCGGTTGAGCAAACCTTTTTGGCAGGATTCCGTCTGGCCGTAGACCAATCACCCGACGTAAGCCATCCGCCGGGCGAGGACGCAGGGGATCATCTGGGCGGGGTGGATGTGGCGATCATCGTCGTGGAAAACGCCGGGGAACCGGATGCGGCGCGCCAGGCTGTGCTGGATTTGATTGAAGAGGAGGGCGTGGCAGTCGTCGTAGCCGATCTGCCCACGGCGGCATTGGAGGCCATTTTTGATCCCATTACAGAATCCAACACGCTGCTGTTGGCCACTTCCGGGGCAACTGACGCTGCGTTTTCGACTTCGCCTCTTTTCTTTGCCATGAACGCGCCCGGAACGCCTGAAATCATGGAAAGTTTTACGAAGGCCTTCCGGGAAGCGTATGGACGCGAGCCTTCAAAGGCCGCGGCGCGCGGTTATCTGGCGGCCCGGCTGATTGACGACGCGGTGGCCGCAACCGATGGAGAGTTTTCAAACGAACAGGCATTTTATGA
>JAJRVT010000149.1 GCA_024277175.1 Chloroflexota bacterium
ATGTCTCAACGGCATCCTCAGGTCTTTCTTGCAGAACCGCCAGTCCTTTCAGAATCTGGAGACCCTCCAAGCCTATTTGGACCTCTTCGTCCTTTGGTACAACATGCGGGTCTTCCAACGGGGCAAGCGCAAGGGCCAGAGCCCGTTCCAGATCGCTGGCATTCAGACCCATTCGGATGACTGGCTAACCATGCTCGGCTTCTGATACGGTCGCTCTTACAACTTCATCGGCCTTCCTGACCACCTCTCGACAACCGCGGGATGATCAGGTCCACGTTGCCCTTTTGACGGGACCTTTCCTCATTCAATTGTAAAGGCGCTTTTTCATCTTTGGTTCATTCTCTGAACCATGCCAGAATTCAGAACGAAAAAAGAGCCGATGTAGTGAGGCTACACCGGCTCTTTCGATTTCGTCGGCTAAGGAGGGTGTGCCGACTTGAACAACAGCGCACCTATAGAATAAAGGGGTTAGATTAAAGAAAGGTTAAGAAAGACTCAGAGAGCGCTAAGAAAAGCTGACAGGGTGACAAGATGAGGGGGTGAGGGGAAACGGTCACCCCCTCATCTTGTCATCTTGTTGTCATCCCGTCACCTACGCCTTGCCAAGCACCGCGGCCAGCAGGGCCATGCGGATGTACATGCCGTTACGCATCTGGCGGAAATAGGCGGCTCGGGGATCCTCGTCCACCGCGTAGCTGATCTCGTTGACGCGGGGCAGGGGGTGCATGACGATCATCTTCTCCTTGGCCGTGGCCATGAGCGCCTCGTCAATGATGTAGTGATCGCGCACCCGCTGGTACTCGACCAGATCAGTGAAACGCTCCTTCTGAACCCGGGTTACGTAGAGCACGTCCGATTCAGTGACCACGTCGTGGACGTCGTCGGTGACCGTGAACTGGTGACCGGTCTCGCGCACCACATCCAGCACGTCTTTGGGCATGCGCAGGATGTCCGGGCTGACGAAGACGAACTCCACATCATAGTTGACCAGCAGCTTGGTTAGGCTGTGAACCGTGCGCCCATACTTGAGATCGCCCACCATGGTCACCTTCAGGTCGTCCACCCGGCCCAACTCCTCCAGGATGGTGAACTGGTCTAACAGCGCCTGGGTAGGGTGCTCGCCCACGCCATCGCCGGCGTTGATGACTGGCTTGGCCGCGTAGTGGGCCGCGGTGGCCGCCGCCCCCATCTCCGGGTGGCGCAGAACGATGATGTCCGCATAGCTTTCCAGGGTGCGCACGGTGTCGGGCAAGCTCTCACCTTTGGTCACGGAACTATACTGCACGTTGTTCATGGGGATCACCTGGCCGCCCAGCCGCATCATAGCCGCCATGAAACTGGAACTGGTGCGGGTGCTGGGCTCGTAGAAAAGATTAGCTAGAATCTTCCCCTGTAACAGATCGGCGCTGCCGAACCGTTCGACCAGGACCCGCATTTCATGGGCCACATTGAAGATGTAGTCCAGTTTATCCCGATCGAACTGGCTGACGCTGAGAATGTCCTGGCCGTAGAAGCCGTTGTCGAAGTGGTCGGCTGGCACGCGGCCGATGGTTTTGGCGGGCTGTCCCATGGCGTCTTCTCCTGACGTGTTTATTCTTTCCCGGGCATAGTATATACATAAGGAGAGATTGGAGCGTCTCCGATTGAACGCCAACCTCCAATCTCATCATCTCCAATCTCTCCAACGCTCCAATCTCACAATCTCACAATCTCATGACGCCTTCCGCTACCCTCCCCATACATAGGCCAACGCGGCGAATGAAACCGCGGGAATGATCACCCAGAGAAACAGCCAGGTAAGCGCCAGCGCGCCGGCCGATCGCCAGAACGAGAAGTCGTGGGCGACCGCCAGGGTTTTGAGCAGAATCAGCCCGCTCCAGCCAATGGCGATGAGCGCCAGCACGCGGCCGAAATAGTGGATGGCCATGGAATAGGGCAAAGGCAGCACATAGCGCATGATGGGGATGAAGGCGACAAAGAAGAGCACGGCCGGTCCTGCCGCCAGAAGGACCGCAGCCAGATGTTGAGCCACGGTGGCGCGACCACCTAGCAGTTTGGCGACCAGCAATCCAACCAAGGCGACGAAGAGCCAACCGCTCACCGAGGTGAAGGGCGTGGAGAGCCAGCGGCCAAAGAGACGGATCAGGCGGCTGGTGCGCGCGCCCAGGGGCGGCTCCAGCAACTCAGCCTCAGCCTGCGCCTGGTCGATGGCCTCATTCACCCGGTCGGCGACCGCGTTGATCTGTTCATCAACCCAGACGATCTGCTCCGGACGCAGTCCAAACCGGGACGTAAACCAACGTTCATGAAGCGGGATTGCCAGCAGTCCGGTCACCTGTGCGCTGAAGGGGTCTTCAAGCGGGATGACCTGAGCCATGAGTTGGTCCAACTGTTCAGGCGGTACGCCGGCCTCGATCATAGAGCGCTGCAATGATTTGACGCCGGTCTTCACACCTTGAGAGATCAAATCATTGATGAGCCGGGTCAGGGTCTCCGGCAAATTCTCCTGGCTGATGGTGCTCATATATTCGTCGATGGTGTCGATCGCCTGATTGCCGATGTCCTGGATAGTATCGCCCAGATCCTGGATGCGTTCGCTCAGCAGCGGTTGCTGGATCGCGACCGGAATGCCGAACCATTGGCCCAATCCAGCGATCAACATGACGATGACAAACATCTTGAGGGCGAAGGCGACGCCGGCCCGCGAGTGTATCAGGGCCTCGATGGTCTCGCGGCGGTCTTGGAGTACGTCTGAGTAAATGCGAAATGCGATTTTCATGGTTTACGCGCCTCCAATCACCACAACCAGTTGAACGTGTTGAAAAGCAGCCATCCCTGCAGGAACGGCTGCAGATAGGGGATCTGGGCCGCGGCGTAGGCCAGCCCAAAGAGGATGACGCCGATCAGGAGCACCAGGCTGATCAGGTAAGGCGTGATCAACGCCACCAAGCTGTAGCCCGGCGTCAGTCGATGGACAGTCTTGATCGCCTGGAAGCGGGCCACCAGAATGAGCAGAAAGATCAAGGAGGCGGGCACGCGCGCGCCGGGGACGATGACGATGACAGTCAATAACAAGGGGGCGTAAGCCAGGGCCAACCCACCCAAGGTCTGGCCAAGCGAGGCCCGACCGCCCATCCAGCGGGCCACCACATGCACCACCAGACCGTAGACCAGCCAGCCCAAAAGCAGGTAAATCAGCAAGGAAATGGCGGTCGAAGCCGTTCCGACCACGGACGGGTAGCCGCCCAGCAGCCGTATGCCTTCCCACAAACCCGCGTATCCCCAGCGGAACTGATCGGCGAAGCCCGGAGACTGCTGTACCTGGGCCTGGTAGAACCCCAGGCTGGTCAACATCTCATAAATCTGGGTTTGCAACACGTCCAGACGGGGCGATGTAAGCATGCCGAAAAAGAGGGCCAGCCCCCGCGCCACGATGGTGAAAAGGAGGATCCACAGCAGGGCTGCGAAGCCGCGCCAGAGGGAACTGGACGCGTCGCGCACCACGGCATAGGCATCATCGTTCAACAGAAGCGTTTCACGCAGCAATCGCAACGCGCCGGTCGAATCATCGACCTCCCGCGCGGACACAGAGGCCACCGCGCGCACGCCGGCCAATTCCACTTGTTCAGACATATGCGTTTCCTCCGCAAAGGATAGATGAGTGAGTGTACAAGCGCAATGAGAAACATCGCGTCCAACGGGTCCTTATGATAGTATGAATGGTACGAAAATGGCAATTCAGCCCCCTGCCAGTAACTGAGGCTGTCCCATAACATCCCCGGCGTTAGCCAGCCCACTCTGCTAACCAACGCCGAAATTCGTGGTCAGCGCCGGGGATGTTGCACAACTAATTTTCTGGGCTAGCCTGAAATGATAACGCCGACTCCCATGTCCCAACTGACCCTGGTCGCCCACTACGGCCCCAAGAAACGCTCCAGCCAGGCTCCATTTATGGCCTACGTACACGCCTGCCAGGAAGCCATGGGCAGGTCAACGCTGGGCGGCTACTTTGCGCCCTATGAAGACGCGCAGATCCACGGTACGCTCATCGGCCTGGAACGGGTGACCGATCCCCGGGTGGCCGCCCCTTCCACCCGCTACAACGCCAACCTCTGGCAGCGGAGAGGCGAGTTGCGCGCCATGGACCTGGACTGCGCGCTGAGGCTGGCCCGCGCCCTGCCGCCCATGACCATCCGCTTCGGCGGCTTCCGGTCCGTGGATCAAGTCATCGAAAGCCGAGGCCAGTCCGCCCATGCCCGCTCCTTCGGGATCGACTGGCGCACAGGGAAGGTGGTCATCATCGGCTGGGTTCACGAGGATGGCGATTTGTCTGGCTATGCGAAATTGTGGGCCGTTCGCCAGACTTTTGCTGAGCGGTGCCATGTTCACCACAAATACGAGGCAGACAGCGACTTCTTCGTCGTCATCGGCGAGTTGGACGGGCTGGAGGGGCTGGACGAAGCGGCCCTGACGGCTTTGCAGGATGCAGGCGAACGTGTGGCGGAAGGCATCCGCGCTTCGCTCGCCGATCCACGGCGCGCCGTGGACCTCTCCCTACGCGTCGAAGACCTGAGCGTGGTTCGCTACGCGAATGAAAGCCTGGACCTGGCCGGCAGCCAGGCCTTTCCGGTCATCGCCCCGGATCTGGATGCCACCGCCTTCTAGAGCGCACTTTACGGCTGAGTGGAAACGTAGGATATAATAGGGATATGGCCGGTGATCGAGTACTGGCGGTCATTTGCTGAACGTAGTTCCAAAAGTCATCGCTGAATAGTCACCGCCGGCGAAATTCCACAAACGAGGGAGAAAGCCATGGTCTTCAAGACATTCGATGATTTACCGGCCCTGGCCGCGGCCTTTGGTGGCCTGGTCTTCCGCGATATCGCGGACGACACCCTCTATGTCCAAGACACGCGTCACAACGCTTGGCATCACTACCGCTGGGTCCCCGGCAAACGCGAGATCGTCTACCTGGAGCGGATGGAGGGCGCGTTGCCCCTGGTGACGCAAGTCTACCCACCGTAACCGGAAGAGCGAACGAATCACCTGCCGATACCAACCGTTCGTCTCACGTTGACCCTGAACGCCGCCGTGCAAGCGCGACCATTAGGCCACAAAACACGCCACAACGGGAGACGCCCTGGCCGAATCCCGGAATGCGGCTTCAGTAATATCCTCCGGGAAGCGGTTTCGCACGCCTTCCGGAGGCCAAAACCCGGCAGGAGAAACGAACCATCAAACTCATCGACCCCAGCCGCGCGGCCATGTTCTTACACCTGGCGCTGGACGCATCAATCGACGACATTCAGCCATTGAAGGATGGCATGTTCTCCCAAGCCTTCGCGTTCACTATGGACAGCTGCGATTATGTGCTGCGGATCAGCGAATTCCAGGAGGATTTCCAGAAGGACGCCTATGCCCACGCCCACTTCGCCGGCCCCGACCTGCCCATCCCCCCAGTGGTGACCATGGGCCAGTTCGACGTGGATCGTTATTACTGCGTCACAGAACGCTCTCCGGGAGAGACCCTGGACGCGCTGGGGACGGATCACCGACAGGCCATCGCCCCTGATCTGCTGGACAAGCTGGGCGCCATCCACGCACAGGACGTGGACGACCTGCCCGACTGGGGGCTGACCGACGCCCGGGGCGAAGGCCGTTTCGCCTCATGGCCCCACTACCTGCGCTCGTTCTACAACCAAAAATTCGATTTCTCCTGGCAGGCCCTGATCCGGGAGAGCCTGCTGGAGCGCCCTCTCTACATGACCGTGCGCGCCGGTTTCGAAGAGATGCTGACCTACGTTCCGTCAGGGAAGTGGCTGGTCCATGGCGACTACGGGTTCGACAACGTGGTGGCCGCGGGTCGCCGCGTCACCGGCGTGCTGGACTGGGCCGAGATGCGGCTGGGGGATTTCGTTTACGACATCGCCTATCTCGACTTTTGGTCCAAAGACAGCTATTATAGCAACCTTTGGCTGGCCCAGGCGCAGACCCACGGACAAGAGCCGCCCCACTTCCAGGAACGCAGGCTTTGCTATATGCTACACCAGGCCCTGGGCAGCCTGGCCATCGCCGCGATCCGGAACGACGCCACCGAATACGCCTGGCTGCGGGAATACGCGCTCAAGTTGGTGGCGAAGATTTGATTCAGGAGAACAAGATGAACGAACGACCGCCAGCCCCCGCAAGTGTCAACGTGGCCGTGGTCCAGGCCGCGCCCATCCTCTTCGACCGGGAGGCCACGGTGGAGAAGGCCATCCGTCTCATCCAGGAAGCCGCGGACCACGGTGCGCAGTTGATTCTCTTCCCCGAGGCGTTCATCCCCGCCTACCCGCGCGGCTTCAGTTTCGGCATGGTGGTGGGCAGCCGCAGCGAGCCGGGCCGGGACCTGTGGGAACGCTATTGGGCCAACGGAGTGGACGTCCCCGGCCCCGCGACCGAGGCTATCGGCCAGGCCGCGCGTGCGGCGAACGCTTACGTGGCCATGGGCGTCATCGAGCGCGACCGGGACTTCTCCGGCGGCACTCTCTACTGCACCCTGCTCTACTTTGGGCCGGACGGCGCGCTGCTGGGCAAGCACCGCAAGCTCAAGCCCACGGGCGCGGAGCGGCTCATCTGGGGTGAGGGCGACGGCAGCACCCTGACCGCGATCGACACGCCCCTGGGCGTGGTGGGCGGACTGATCTGCTGGGAGAACTACATGCCCCTGGCGCGCATGGCCATGTACGCCCAGGGCGTGGAACTCTACCTCGCGCCCACGGCCGACGCCCGGGACGCCTGGCAGGCCACCATGCGCCACATCGCGCTGGAAGGCCGTTGTTACGTGCTGGGCTGCAACCAGTTCGTCACCAAGGCCATGGTCCCGGCTGACCTGCCCGGCATCGAAGCGTTGGACGATCGGCCGGAGATCCTGTCCAAGGGCGGCAGCGTCATCGTCTCTCCCATGGGCGAAGTCATCGCGGGGCCGCTCTACGACCGGGAAGGCGTGCTCTACGCTGAGTTGGACATGCGCGCCATCGCCCGGGGCAAGCTCGACTTTGACGTGGTGGGCCACTACGCCCGCCCCGACGTCTTCCAGCTACACGTCAACACCCGGCCCGCGCCGCCGGTGAGTTTCAGAGAAGAATAGAACGCGGATTTGACGGATTGGGCGGATCTGCACGGATTTCTTAAAGAATCCGGCTTTTTCCGCTGAATCCGCAAAATCCGCG
>JAJRVT010000150.1 GCA_024277175.1 Chloroflexota bacterium
CCGGCCCCGCGATGCAGGAGCCGCCATCGGCGAGAAAATCGCTGCTGTTCTCCACAATGGCGTTATAGTGGGGCGTCTCCCGTGGGAAGTCGCCGACCCGCATCAGCCCGGACGCGGAGATGACGTAGGCGCGGGCTTCCACCGCGATGAAGCGGGTCAGGTCCTGGGTGTTGTGCAGGCCGCCGGGCCAGATGGCCACGTGCAGGTCCTCCCCCTGGCCGTAGAGCGCGGCCCGGGCCAGGGGCATCCAGTTTTCCCAACAGTTCAGCCCACCCACGGTGAACGGGCCCAGCTTATGCACCCGCAGGCCGTGGCCGTCGCCCGGTGACCAGGTCAGCCGCTCTTCGTAGGTGGGCATGAGCTTGCGGTGGACGGAGCGGATAACGCCCGAACCATCGATATAGACCAGCGAAGCGTAGAGGCTGTGCCCGCCCCGGTCCGCCGGCCGTTCGATACAGCCGACCACTACCGCGATCCCGCGCGCGGCCGCGGCCTCGCAGAGCGCGTCCAGATGGCCGGCCTCGATCTGAACCGCGTTCTGCATGTAATGGGCGTGGATCGCCTTCTGCATGGGCGAGTTGAAGCGCGCGCCGTCCGTGCGTTCGATCCAGAAGGGGTAGCCGGGCAGCAGCGCCTCGCCAAAGGTGACGAGCTGGCAGCCACGGTCGGCCGCCCGGTTCACGTAGTCGATGATCTTGTCCAGCGTCCGCGCCCGGTCCAGCCAGATGGGCGCGATCTGGGCGATGCCGACGGTGAGTTTGTCTCCAGATGTCATAAGTACTCTCCTCGCGATGGAATAGGATAGAACGCGGATTGAGCGGATTGGGCGAATTTTCACGGATTTTTCAAAATCCGGCTTTTTCCGCTCAATCCGCCAAATCCGCGTTCTATTCGCTCCGCAGGCGCACCAACCCATTCGTAAAGCGCCTGAGCGTGGATGAGAGCGCGCCCTTCTCCAGCATGATCTCGATGAGGAAGAAGCGGTCCTGCTCCTGCGCGGCCTGGACCAGCGCGTCCCGGAGTTGCTGGCGGGTGGCCACGCGCAGGCCGTGACCGCCCAGGTTGCGGGCCAGCGCGGCGAAGCTCCACTCGTCCAGATCGCTGAAGGCCGACTCCGGCTGGAAGGTGCGCAGCATCTCCCAGCTTGCGTTGTTGAAGAGGAGCACGATGGGGTTCCAGCCGTAGCGCCGGCAGTTGCCCAGCTCCCAGCCCGTCATCTGAAAGGCGCCGTCGCCCACCAGGATCAGGGTGCGCTTGCCCGTGGCCGCCTGCACGCCCAGCCCCGCGGGTACGCCATAGCCCATGGTGGCGTAGTAGCCTGGTCCCACCAGCTCCGTGTTCTCCATGTCCAGTGCGGTGAAGTAGCAGTCGCCCATGTCCGAGGCCATGGGCAGGCGGCCATGTTCGTCCATGAAATCATTGACCGCGCGGGCGATGTCCGTGGGTGTGACGGGTGCATCGTCGGCCTCCAGGTTGCGGGGATACTCCTGGGGGACCTGAAACATGACCTCCTCCCGATCGCCCAGCCGGGCCAGCATGGCGTCGATGAGCGGGGCCATGGGGATGCGGTTGTAGCCGCGGAAGCCGATCTGCACATGCTCATCGGCCACGTGGATCATGTGGCGCTTGGCGATCTGCTTGGCGGAGACGCCCAGGTTGGTGTCGGAGAGGATCACGCCCAGGAGCAGCAGCGCGTCGGACTCCTCTACCGTCCGGGTGAGTTCCTCGTCGCCGGCCATGCCCATGTACGTCCCCAGCAGGGGTGCGTTCCCCTTGGCGAAGAGCCCTCGCCCCATGAAACTGGTGACCACGGGCACGCCCAGCTTGCGCGCCAGTTCGGCCACCCTGTCCTCCAGCCCGTAGCGGCGCACCTCCACCCCGGCCATGAAGACGGGCGATCGAGCGCTCTCCAGCGTGGCCAGGATGTCGTCCACGCACGCGGCCAGGGCCTCCTCGTCATAGTGGAGTCCCTGGAAGGGGACCACCGGCTCGCACGGCTCGAAGACCTGGTCCCGGGGCAGTTCGATGTAGACGGGCCGGGAGTGGCGCAGGCAGCTATGGAGCACCCGGGCGATCCTATCGGGCGCGCGTTCCGGGTCGTCGAGCCGGATCCGGTCGCAGGTGATCTCCTCGTAGATGCGCCACTGGGAGTCCAGGGTCTTGATCTGGTGGTGCAGAAGCAGCCCGATGTGGCTCTCGCCCAGGCCCGGCGCGCCGGAGATGACCACCAGGGGTGACTTCTCGGCATAGGCTGCGGCCACCGCGTTGATCATGTTCAGCGCGCCGGCCCCGTAGGTCACCGCGGCCACGCCCAGCGCGCTGTTGAAGCGGGCCGCGGCGTCGGCTGCAAAGCCCACCCCCGGCTCATGGCTCATGGTGTAGAGGGGCAGGATGGCGGATTCCTCGATGACCTTGAAGAAGGCCAGCGCGAAATCGCCGGGAATGCCGAAGATCTGCTGCGCTCCGTGGTCTTTTAGGGCGGTTAAGAGGGCGGTGCTGATGTTCATAATTCAGCCTTTCCGTAGTGCATGGCGGTTCGATAGAATCTTGTGGGGTAAATGCGCCGGGGACGGACCGGGGAATACCCAAATATCAAATCCACGGTGATCCGTCCCTGACACATGAAGTGGCGCCTTTCATTATAGACGTGGAAAGAACGTCATTGCAAAAACAACTCCCTCATCGTATAATTCAGCATAGACAATGGAAACGATCATGAAAACAACGCGAATACCACAAATAGACTCAATTCAAGAACTAGCAGAATTTTGGGATACCCACGATCTCACGGATTTTGAAGACGAACTAGAAGAAGTGACCGAGCCTGTCTTCGTCCGCGATGAACGAAAATCAGCGGTCAACATCTATCTCCACCCCCGGGAGTTGGAGGCCCTCAGGAAGCTGGCCAGAGCCAAAGGCGTCGATCAGGAAACGCTGATTCACGAGTGGGTGTTGGAAAAGCTGCGAGCCGCGTAAAAGACCATCGCCGCATACCGATCCTCGATGTATTCTCCTCCCCCTCAGTTTGCCTTTATTTACGTCCACAGTGTAGCATACTTGTTCAACAGCCCCCGCCGTCGTAGATTCTCTCTTTGATGTCAAGTCCCTAATTGACGAAATGTGAGAGCAAACGGATAAAGAACAAAGGTTTAGATTACATAACGCATAGGTCATCAGGCAGGCATCGCCAACGCCGGGTCAAAGGGACGATCAGAGCG
>JAJRVT010000151.1 GCA_024277175.1 Chloroflexota bacterium
ATCCTCAATTTCCCATTCATCAAGGTCAACCCATGGACGCACCCACACCCACCCTGCTCCCAACCGGCCGGCCCCGTATCGATCATCTGGAGATGCGGAACAGCGTCAAGCGCTTTCCCGGCGTGCTGGCCTCCGATCACGTGGATTTCGATATTCGCGCCGGTGAGGTTCACGCGCTGCTGGGCGAAAACGGGGCTGGCAAATCCACCCTCATGAAGATCCTCTACGGCCTCTACCGCCAGGACGAGGGCGAGATCCTACTCAACGGCAGCCCGGTGGAGATCCATTCGCCCACCGACGCCATCAACCTGGGCATCGGCATGATCCACCAACACTTTATGCTGGTGGACACCCTGACCGTGGCCGAGAACGTGGCCCTGGGGCTGCCTTCCAGCCGCGGCCCGGTGCTGGACCTGGACCGGGTCAGCGCCCGCATCCTGGAGTTGGCCGACGTCTATGGCCTGAACGTGGACCCGGGCGCGCCTATCTGGACCCTGGCCGTGGGCGAGCGCCAGCGGGTGGAGATCGTCAAGGCCCTCTACCGGGGCGCGGCCCTGCTGATCCTGGACGAGCCGACCGCAGTGCTCACGCCCCAGGAGGTGGATGAACTCTTCATCACCCTGCGCCAGATGGCGGACGACGGCCACAGTCTGATCTTCATCAGCCACAAACTGCACGAGGTCCAGGCCCTGAGCACCCGCATCACCGTGCTGCGGGAGGGAAGGCTGATCGGGACGGTGGAGAACGATGGCGTCACCCGGGAAGAGCTGGCGCGCATGATGGTGGGGCGGGACGTGATGCTCGACCGCAATCGGACGTCAGTGGAGTTAGGCGATACGCTCATCGAGTTGAAGGGCGTCAGCGCGCTGGGCGTCACCGGCCAGACTGCGCTGAACAACGTTTCGCTGGGCGTGCGCGCCGGCGAGATCCTGGGTGTGGCCGGCGTCAGCGGCAACGGCCAGCGCGAGCTGGCGGAAGTGATCGCGGGCTTATGCGAGGTCACCGAGGGGCGGGTCTTCAAGAATGGCCAGGACATCACCGACTGGTCCCCGGCCCAGCGCACCGAATCGGGGCTGGCCTACATCCCCGAAGAGCGCATGCACGACGGCGTGATCCAGGACTTCAGCGTGGCTGAAAATCTGATCCTACAGGACCACACCCGTCCGCCCTTCAGCAAGGGCATCTTCCTTAATTTCCAGGCCATCGCCGACGTCAGCGCACGGTTGGTGCGCCAGTTCCAGGTCAAGACGCCCACGGTGGAGACGCCCGTCAAGAGCCTGTCTGGCGGCAACATCCAAAAGCTGATCCTGGCCCGGGAGCTGGCCCGCAACCCGGACGTGCTCATAGCGGCACAACCCACCCGGGGCGTGGACATCGGCGCCACCGAGTACATCCACGAGCGGCTGTTGGACCAGCGCGCCCAGGGCACGGCCACTCTGCTCATCTCCGAAGATCTGGACGAAATCCTGGCCCTCTCGGACCGCATCGCCGTGCTCTATGAGGGGAAGATCATGGGGATCGTGGAGCGGGACAGGACGAACGCGGAGGAATTGGGACTGATGATGGCGGGGGTGTCGGCCGCGAAGGTGGCCGCGCCGGCGTGATTGACAAGGGCGATGGAGTCATGTTGGGTTGAAGATGCACGCTCTTTCAACACAGCGTCCCACGCCATTCACGAATAACGCCTGCCTTCAGCGATGAACTGCACAATCTCATCTGTGGTGACGCCCAGATCAATGCCTTTGATATCGAGCGGCGACGTCGTGTTTCGTTCCGGCTGGATGACAAAGATCCGTCCATCCCGGCGTTTGACGCGGACCTCGCCCACAGCTTCCGCCTTGTCGAGAAGCATGGCAAAATTCTGTCTTGCGTCGGTATAGGTGTATACGACGGTCATGGTGAAACCTCCAGAACTGGAAACGCCATATGCTGCTGCATGTCCGCGCAGTCCACGGTCCAATGTCAAGAGCGGGCTGCGATATTTTTTCGCGCAGTGTATCAGATACGCATCGTACGCATAGATATCGAGTTCAGCAGCGATCCGAAGCGATTCCTCCAATTCGACATCAACAAAACGGAGCGAGATTGAGCGATAGAGCTTCATGGCGACAATAGCCTGAGTCAGCGAAATCCGACGACATTTGAGCATAGCTGAAAACGTATTGCCTAAAAAAAATGTCAACTCCCTTTCATTTCCTCTTCATTCCTTGACATCGAGTGACAGCATGAACGCCTCCCAATATCCATACGCTTCCTGCACTACCTTCAATGTATCCGCAGGCAGCTCATAATCCGCCCACTCACCCGGCCCGGCCCAGGCCACGGCATCGGCGTCATCCTGGGCCACGGCATCGCCGCTGACCAGGGTGGCCCAGTAGTCCAGCACCACGTAGTGATACTCGACCCGCCCGTCCTCGTCACGCTGGATGGGTTCGAACGCGGCCACCAGGTCCCGGACGTCGATCTCCACGCCGCACTCCTCCCGCACCTCCCGGCGGACGCCATCCACCAGCCGCTCGCCCAGATCGAGCAGCCCGCCCGGCAGCCCCCACGCCCCCTGCCGGGGCGGCCGGCCGCGCTTGACCAGCAGGGCTTGGCCTTCCTCGTTGAAGACCACCGCGGCCACACCCACCAACGGCGCGGCGGGATAGTGGCGCTGCAAAGTCACCGGCCAGGTCTCTTCGGATTGCGTGCTCATGGATCACCTCGTGATTTGTGGATTGAAATGGAACGCGGAAACGCCGGATTGGGCGGATAACTGCCGGATTTTAAAAAATCCGTGAAAATCCGCCTAATCTGCAGAATCCGCGTTCTATTCCACCATCGTCTCGCCCGCGGCCAAGGGAATGGCGCGGCCGTTCAGGTGCAGGACGCCGGTCAGCCCGTCCGGGAGCGTGACCCGGGCGCGGAGTTGATCGCCCTCGACCCGGACCTCCACCCCGATCTCGCCCAGCGGGTGGATTAGCGCGCCTCTGGCCCACGCCAGCCCGCCCAGTTGGGGACGGATGGTCACGGTGCGGAAGCCCAACTCGCCGGGCCGGACGCCCAAGATGGTGGTGAAGTAGTGGTAGAGCGGGTGGGCCGACCAGCCGTGGCAGTCGGAGCGGGTGGGTTCGGGCTTCTCTACCGTGGTCTTCAACCCCAGTTCCGAGAGCGCATTCCACTGGGTCAGCCGCTCCTGGAGTTTGTCCACCCGACCTAGCAGACGGTAGGCCTCGAAGAGATAGTGGGAGAAGTAGTAACTGGTGAGCAGCAGGTTCGGATCGGTCACCAGGCCTTCGCCCACCCGGGCGCGGTGGGTTTCGTCCAGCAGGCCGGAGAGCAAGGCTAGGGCCTGGGAATGCTCGGAGAAGTGGCGCTTGGCCTCGTCTTCGGCCAGCAGGCCACGGGACTCGTCCCAAAAGTGGGCGGTGACCTGTTGGGCCAGGGCCTCCGCGCGCCGCCGCCACAGCCGGGCCAGCTCCGGCTCGCCCAGGCTCGCCTCCAGGTCCGCAGCCTGGACCAGGGCCCAGACCAGTTGCCAGTTCATCACCCCGCTGCGTCCGTTGGCCCCGCCCGGGGGCACGCCCTCCGGCCATTCGTCCAGCCAGTCCATGAAGTTCCAGCCCTCGGGCGCGTGGAGCAGGCCGTCGCCGTCCATGAAGCGCTGGAACCCCTCGAGGGTGGCGCGCATGCCGGGCAGAAAGCGGCGCACGTAGTCCGGATCGTCCCGCCAGTAAGCGTAATCCCGCAGCATCATCACCCACCAGAGCGCGAAGGGGGGGATGACCTGCTTCTCCCAGCTTGGATAGCGGGACTGAAGCAGCCCGGAGGCCAGCCGGGAGCTGTCGAACATGCGGATGGCCTTGCGGGGCAGGCGGTCGTCCGGGGTCATGACATAGGGGAGCAGCATCTCCAGGCGGGCGTCGCCGGCATACATCAACTCCTCGTAGTAGGGCGCGTCGTAGTAGGTCTCGTGACAGGACATCTGCACGCCCCGCACCAGCATGGGGAGGATGGCCTCCAGCCTCTCGTCCGAGGCCTGGAAG
Organism: Chloroflexota bacterium; assembly: GCA_024277175.1. GTDB lineage: Bacteria > Chloroflexota > Anaerolineae > Caldilineales > Caldilineaceae > JAJRVT01. The sequence continues at coordinate 4,029 of JAJRVT010000151.1, forward strand.
CGGCTCTCCATCTCCAGGGGATAGCGGGTCTCGCGCAGGCTGAGTGCGTGGAGGGTCAGGGACTCGGCCCCGGTCTCCACGGTCACTTCCCAGTAGCGGCCCGCCTGCCACCAGTGGGGCGTGAAGCGTCGCATGGGACCGCCGTCGGGCAGGAAGAGATCGCCCACGCCTACAAAATACTTGCCGTCGATGGCATCCCGATGGCCCTTTTCGTGGCTCATGGCCTCCGGTCGCAGATAGAGGGATTCGGCCGAGGCCAGGCGAATGCTCCCGCCCTGGCCGCCCGAGACCGTCAACGAGGGCCAGAGGCAGTAGTACTCCTCCATGTCCACCACCACCCGGCGGCGGCTGTTGGGCGGAATGGTGAGGGAATCCTCGCCCAGGAGCAGGGCCTGCCAGGCCGCCTGCTCGTCGGGCAAGTTGTCAGCCAGGGAAACGGGCGTCTCTTGGGTATCCAAGCTGTGGACAGCGGCCACGCAGCGCACCCGTCCCGCCCGCAGCGGAGTGTCCAGCATGGGCGGCAGGGTGGCCGGTTGCAGCCGGTGGACGTCATGCCAGACCAGGTCCATGATCCGGCCGGCCGCGGCTTCGCCCATCGCGGCCTCTTGCCAGCCGTCGCCCGCGCCCAGTTCGAAATCCCAGGGAAAGGCGCGCCCGTCCAGGCTGATGCGCGCGCCGCGCCAGTAGGTCTGCTGGGGAACCGAAAATTCGTAGCCGGGCAACCGCTTGCAGCGCCAGGCCGCGACGCCCGTGCTCAGCGTCTCATGCCAGCCGCCCTCGGCGCAGAGGAGAAAGCCGGGCTGCACGCTCATCTGTGCGATGGCGCGCAGGGGACCCAGGGTCCAGACGCGCGCGGCCAGATGATGCTCGCCCGGCTCCAGGGCCAGCCGATAGCTCTCGAAAAACCAGTTATCGGGGTCGCCCCGCTCCGGGCCTCGACCCACAAGCTCGCCATCTAAGAAGAGTTCATAGCGTTCATCCGCGCTGACATGGATGATGATCTCGGCGGCGTTCTCCGCCGAGAAGCGCAGATGGTAGGCGGTCGCGTAGGGTGGTTCGCTGGCGTCGGGATACGCGATCCAATGACAGGGCCAGCGCCCCTGCTCGCGCCAGGGCTTGCCTTGGTTATTGGTGATGAAGGGGTCCTGGGAAAGGGTCATGCGCATCGCGAAACCGCCGATCTGATTTTGATAGACCGCGGATTGGGCGAAAACTACCGGATTTTTCGTTGAAAAATCCGGTAGTTTTCGCCCAATCCGCGGTCTATCTAGTTGTTACTCGATCCATACGCCCGCGCCAGCCGGTTGACGACGGTGTAGGCGTGGAGCAGGCGCGCGGGGGGGATGTCGGGCTGGATGAAGTGGCCGGAGTTGAAGATGAAGCCGCCGCCGGGCGCGTAGATGGCGAACCGTTCGGTGATGTACGCCTCCAGCGCGTCGCCCTCCAGGGTGTAGATGCCGTCCACCACATCCAGCGAGCCGTAGATGGTGATGCGGTCGCCGTACTGCTCCTTGACCGTCCGCGGGTCCATGCCCGCGCTCTCCTGGACCGGATGCAGGCTATGATAGCCCATATCCACGATGTCGTCCATAATCTGCATGATATAGCCGTCGGAGTGCAGGTTGACGTAGAGGCCGCGAGCGCGGGCGTGCTGCACCACCCGGCGGGCGTAGGGTTCGATCATCCGACGCCACATGCGGGGGGAGAAAAGCATGGTGCCGTTGCTGCCCCAGTCGTCGGAGAGGGTGATGATGTCCGCGCCGGCGTCGGCCACGCTGTCCACCAGGCCACAGAGCCAGTCGGCGTAACGGTCGAACCAGGCCGACATGAGCTTGCGGCTCTTGCCCAGATGCATCCAGGCGTTCTCGATGCCGATGATCATGCTGGTCCCTTCGACGATGCCCCAGAGGTGGGCGACAATGGCCCGGCGGTCGCCGTAGCGCTCGATGGCCTCTACGATGGACGCGCCGGCGAAGTCGTCGTCCCAGTCCGAGTAGGTAAGCCACTTGGGATCCGTGGGGTCGCCCAGTTCCAGATCGGCCAGTTCGGTGACGTCCAGCTTGCGCCCGATCTCATAGCCAGGAAAGGCCGCGAA
>JAJRVT010000152.1 GCA_024277175.1 Chloroflexota bacterium
CTTCGGGAATGCCCAGCCGCTCAGCCAGGGGGGCCAGTCTGTGGAAAAGCTCGCCCATGGCCACGCCCAGGTAGAGGGGGAAATGGCCGTAGGTGAAGCCCCGCCGCTCGCCCCGGTTCACATCCCAGAGCGGGTTCATGGGGCTGCGATGGGGATCCCGGAACTCTTCCCAGGACGCGGGCAGATGGATGGAAGGGGCGTAGAAGCAGGCCGTGCTGCGCTCGTCCGGGTGGCTGCCGATGCCCTTGTCGAAGTTCACATTCCAGGTGCGCAACAACAGCCCGGCCAGTACAATGACCAGTAGCAGGGGATAGGCGACGCGGCGACTCAACTGTTGTGTATCGGTCTCGGGCATCTAGGTAACGCTCGGTTCATGGCAAGGTGACAGGGCGGCAAGATGACAGAATGACAAGATGAACGGGTGGCAGGATGACGTCTGTCGATCCCGAATATCCAATCTCCCCGATCTCCAATCTCTTTAACCGCCTTCTTACTCTGGCGGGCGCGGCCAGTTGGGCAACACCCACGTGATCTTATAGGCGGGCGGCGGCGGCCAGAGCAGGTAGACGTCCACCCAGCGGCGGATGGGTCGATAGGTGTCGTCGGCGAACCCCAGATCGACCCGCCGGCCGCGGATGCCGCCACCGGTGTCCAGGGCGTCGCCATAGCCATAGCCTGGAATGTAAAGCTTGGTGCGCAGGGGCACCACACCGAAATCAACGGCCACAACCCCATCGCGCATGGGCTCGCCCGAATAGGTCTTGCCGTAATGTGGATTATCCAGCGACACCCCGGCCCGGGACGCGCTGTAGCTGGTGGCCAGCATCCTCACCTTCCGCCAATAGGTGATCTGGGTCCCATCGGGCATGGTGGCCGTGCGCGGCTCGATGCGCTGGCCGTAGGTGATGATGCGCTGGGCCGGTTCCTGGGCCACCCAGGTGTCCTCCACCTCCCGCTCGACCTCCTGGCCATCCTCATAACGAACCCGATAGCGGGTGCGAGTGATCCCCTCTGCGCCGGCTGCAATGACCTGCTGGGTGTCGATGGGCAGGTTGGGATCCGGCTCGAAAATGGTTTCGAAGGGGGCGATCTCCTCTTCGATCTCCACCTCTTCGCGCACCCGGGTGATCGTGATCTCCGTGTCATCGTACAGGGGCGCGTCCAGGGGCGGCGTGACCCTGTCCAGCCCCGTCACCGCCACCTCCATCTCGGACAGGGCGTCGGCGACCGTCTCGGCCTTGACCCGGGTGCGGATGGTCCGGCCGTCCGCGGTCAGGGAAAGGGGCGTGCTGCGCTCGATGAAGATGCGCATGCCCGCGCTGACCGGCGTCCCCAGGCTGGGCTGCACCTGATCGCCCAGATAGAGGATGATGCCGTCCTGGAGGAGGGCCTCGCCCACGGTCTGGGCCGTGGTGCGCACGGGGAAGGTCAGCCCGCCATCGGTGACGCTCAGGGGCAGCGAGCGGTGGACCCGCAGTTGCAGCGGCTCCCGGTCGAGCAGATCCCAGGCGTGGCCCAGGTCATAGGTGCGGGGGGCCACGCTCATCTCCTGGGGCGGCAGAGGCTCATCCCAATCCAATGGCTGACCATCGATCAACGCCTGATCGTGGCTATCCATGCTCAGGCCTGCGTCCGCCAGCACTTGGGCCGGGGTTTCGCCCCAGGTAGTGACCAGCAGGTCCCGCCCGTCGGCGAAAATGCGCACTGGCCTGGCCCGGTTCACCGTCACCGCCATCTGACGCCGGATGGGGTTGCCCGGTTCCGGCGCGACCCGATCCTGCTCATCCAGGTCCAGCCCCAGGTCTAGCAACAGCTTGCCCACAGTGCGGCGGTGGGTCTGAACCGTCTCGCCCACGCCGTCCACCTCCATGGCCACGGGCGCGGCCGTCCACAGGGCCACGAGCACCAGCAGCCCAAAAAGCAGCACGCCGGCCGTGGCGTCGATGACAGCGGGCGGCAATGCAGCAAAACGGGTATCCTTGAACAGCCGATCGAGAGCAGTGGTTGACATCGGGGGTATTGTAGCCGAAAGAATGACAAGATGACAAGGTGACAGGATGACAGGGTGACAGGGTGGCCGAGAAGCATCGGTCACCCTGTCACCCTGTCACCTCGCCACGTTTCACGCATCGCGTCCTCCTATGATAGCATTCGAACATGATGAGCAGGGAGAAGGGGACGGCGAATCGAGAGGCGATGTGGCTGCGGCTGGCGCTGGTGGGCGGGCTGCTGGCGGGGTTTGGGCTGCGGCTCTACCGCCTGGGCGCAGAATCCCTCTGGTATGACGAGACGGTGAGCGTGGTCCTGGCCCGCAAACCTTTGGCCGAAATGTTGGCCCACACCGCGCGGGACATTCACCCGCCGGGGTACTATGCGCTCCTCCACGGCTGGCAGGCGCTGGTCGCGCCCACCCTGGCCCATGGGCTGGAGTTTCTCTACGCCTGGCCGAGCCTGTGGGCCGGCGTGCTGATCCTGGCCCTGCTCTATCCCCTGGGAGCGCGTCTGGTGGGCCGGCGGGCCGCGGTGCTGGCCGTCTGGCTGGCCGCGGTCAACCCCTTCCATCTCTGGTACAGCCAGGAAGTGCGCATGTACACTGTGGGCGCAGCCTTGGGCATGCTCTGCCTGTGGGCGCTGCTCCGTCTCCTGGACCAGGAGCGAGGCTGGTGGGGCTGGCTGGCGGCCTACGTCCTCGCGGCCGCGGCCGGGCTTTACACCCTCTACTACTTCGCGTTTCTGCTCATCGCCATCAATCTGATCGCGCTGCTGTTGATCTGGTGGGAGAGAAAGAAACCCGGTTTCTCGCCGACGGAGGAAAAACCCGATTTCTTGAAAAAACTGGGTTTCTGGCTGGGCGCGCAAGTGGCCGTCCTGCTGCTCTGGCTCCCCTGGCTGCCCGTCTTCTGGAAACAGGCCACCAACCCGCCGGTCCCGCCCTGGCGCGCGCCGTGGGATAGTTGGTCCTCCTTCCTGGCCACCGTCAGCGAGAGCCTGGGAGCGCTGGTCACCGGCCAGACGCCGCCCGGGTTGCAGATGTGGCCCTACGCGCTGCTGGCCCTGGCCGCGGTGGGCCTCTTCCTCTGGCCGGACAAACGGGAACCCAAGAACCAATTCCACCTCAGCCGCGCCGTGCTCCTGCTCTACGTCTTCGCGCCCATCCTCATTCTCTACCTGTTGAGCGCAACCGTCACGCCCCTCTACCACGTGCGCTATCTCTTCACCTACGCGCCCCCCTTCATGCTGATCCTGGCCGCGGCCATCCTGCGGCTGGGCGCGGTGCAGCGCTGGCTGGGCGTGGCCGCGGCCGTGCTGATCCTGGGGCTAGGCGCGTGGGGGCTGGCCGAGTTCTGGACCAACCCCCGCTACCAGACCGACGATCACCGGGGCGCGGTGGCCGAGCTGGCCCGCAACTGGCGGCCGGGCGATCTGGTGCTGGTCAACGCCGGCTGGGTCTACACCGCGCTGGACGTCTACTGGCCCGGCAATGAAGCGACGTTGGCCGGCCCCATGGCCGCCGCGCCGCCGCCTATAGCCTGGTCGGGCCGCCTCACCGACTACGCGACATTGCTGGAGTCAGGTCAGTCGATCCCGGCCACCGACGAGCCGCCGGTCATCCTCGCGCGCACGGGCAGCGTGGACGGCGATCCAAATCTGGGCTGGGGCGATCCGGATTCCGACTTCTTCGCTGTCAGCCAGGAGGAGACCGTCCGCGCCCTGGAGGTTCTGGCCGAGCATCACCCCCGCATCTGGCACTACCGCCTCTACGACACGGTCAGCGATCCCGACGGCGTCATCCGCGCCTGGCTGGCGGAAGAGACCACGCCCCTGACCGATACGCCCTACCCCGGCCGGGACTTCCTGCGCGTGCAAGCGTTCGAGACCCAGGCGGCCACCAAGGAGGCCGAAATGCCGATCAACATAGAAGCCACATTCGGCGAGGCCCTACGTCTGGAAAGCCGCGAGCCATTCGTTGCGCCGAAAGCGGGCGATATTTTTTATGTCAATATAGAGTGGCAAGCCCTGCCCGGCCTGGCCGACCTGCCCGCAGACCTGAGCCTTTCCCTGCGCCTTTACCTGGACAAAGAACTGGTCCTGCAACAGGACGCGCCCTTTCAGCCGCCCACCGGGACATGGCAGCCCGACGAACGCCGCCGCCAATCCCTGGCCCTGCCCATCCCCGTCTCCACCAAGCCCCTGCGCTACCGGGTGGAGCTGGTGGTCTACCGCCAGGATACGGGCGAGCCGCTCCCACCCGTGGGCGATGAGGGCAAAATTATCGACGGCCAGCGCTGGCGGTTGGGGATCATCGACGTGTTTCGTGCGACCCGGCCGCCGGCCATCGACGAACGGCTGGCCCGCTTCGACTATATCGACCTGGTGCGCGCCACGTCCGACCGGACCGAGGCCGCTCCCGGTGATCTCGTACGCGTTGAACTGATCTGGCTGCCCCATCCCAGCGAGTACAAGGATGCGTACAACGCGGTGATCGAGTTGCGAAATGGCGAGGGCGAGGTTATGCAGGCCTGGTCCCGGGTCGCGGGCGGGGAGAACTATCCCAGCAGCGCCTGGCCCGCGGGCTATCCCGTGCGCGAGGTGCGGACGATCCCCCTCGACGCGGGTCTGCCGTCGGGCGATTACACGCTGACCGTGCGGCTGGAGCGAGCGTCGGATGGGTTGGCCATCGATGCGAAAACGGGGATGTTGGGGAAGCAGCGGGAGACGGTCGAGATCGGAGACGTAACTGTCAGATAGGATTACACGTTCGTCGCCGACTGAGAAAGACTCGCAGGATGATCCGCCCAGGGGTCCACCGCAACCAGGTCAGGATGTGCGCCCTGGCTGGCGGTCAAGGCGTCCGGGTGATCGCCCACATCATAATGGGTCAGCATGATCGGCGAACGCCGGGCGGCGATGTCCAGCGTAGCATCCAGCCATTCGTCCTTGAGCAGGAGGACGATCAAAAAAGCGTCGCCAGGGGCGTCGGCCTGGATCTGGTCCAACTGGGCCTTGGGAATGTTCAGGTCCGTATCCACCAGGAAGAGGGCGTTCTCGCCCACGGTCAAATTGCTGACGCTCACCGTCCCCAGCAAGCCATCGCCATCCTTGACCATCACAGCGGTGTGGACCACAGCGATGTCGCCGGATATGACGCTGTTCTCGAGCGCGGCCAGCATGGACTGCAATTGGCGATAGCTGGGAAGGGCGATGACCACCAGTTCGTAGATCGAACTGAGTTTGAGCGTCGGCCGCTCTGCAATGGCTTTCATCTCTTCATCCGGCTCGAACCAGCGTTCCACGCGGTCGACCAGCGCCTCGTTGCGTCTGGCCCGCCAAGCATAGATCACGCCGGTGCCGGCGAGCCGGTCATGCAGGGCGCGCCGCTGATCATCCACCAGCGCCATGAAAAACCCCAAACCCACCGGCAGGGCCGAAAGAAAATAGCCGAACCAGCGCAGAAGACTACCCCAAAAGGTCATGCGCCGGCCATCCATGCGCACGACCCGCACGCCCATGATATATTTGCCGATGGTCTGCCCGTTCAACGCCGTCAATGTGGCGAAATAGAGCGGCGCGGTCATCACCATGGAGAGAAACCACCCCCATTGAATGATGCGGCAAAAGAAGAGAACCAGCGTGTAGTGTTCGCCTGGCGAAGCGAGGCAGGTTGAGACATTGAGGGAGAAAAAATAGGTCAGCGGCAGCGAAATGACCCAGTTGATCACAACCACGGCCATGCTGACGATGGCGATGTCGATGATCAGAGCGATGGCGCGGGTGACGAAACCCGCGTATTGTCCAAGCATGGTAGGACGGCGGCCAGGGACCATGGATTCACTTCCCCAGGTAATCGGACGGCAGATGACCGTATTCGGCCCGGCGTCTGATCTGTTCGGGTGGCGCCGGCAGGTCATCCGGCAGCTTCAGCCGCAGCACGTTGCGCACGATCAGATCCACCACGCTGTCCGCGGTGACGGTGCGTTCGCGCACCTCATCGCGGACGTCGCTGGCCATGCCGATACTCTGGCCCTGGACCAGGGTTTGCACCGCGTCCGGGTGCAAATTCAGGTAGTCGATATAGGCGTCGCCCTGCTCCTGGATCAGATTGGCGAGTTCCTGGGGATGTTCGCGCAGATAGCCAAGGTACGCATGGACCTGAGCGCGGATGAGATTTTGCACTTCCGCGCTATCCCGCAGATCGAGCAGCGCCCGCTGCACCTGGGCGCGCACCAGTTCCGTCACGGCCGGATGGGTCGTCAATACAGGCAACACCCTGCCTATCTGCGTCTGCACCAGGACGTCGACCTGCCGGTTATCGGTAAGATAGGTGAGGACGGCGTCCACCACGCCGGCGACGGATTCGACCGCAAAGCCGGAACCCTCGATCAGGCTGGTGCGCCCCCGTTCGCCCAATGCCTCCACGGTGGACTCAACCCGATCGGCGACGGCCTCCACAGGCGCCGTCACCAGCCCCGTGACGCCCATGGCGTCCAGCGGCGCGCGCACGGGGCGCGTGACGACTTCGGCCACGTTAGCCGCGCCCTTGGCCATGCCGGTTGCAGCCGAGACGCCTCCCTCCACGGCGTCACCCACCGCGAAAGCGGTCCCCAGGGCTATGCTACTGGCCCGCACCAACAACGAACGCTTTTTTGTGTCCTCTTTTTCCGCCTCAGCCATCGCCAATGCCTCCTACGCCTTCACGGATCACGCTTCACGCCTCTACTTCTCCTCATATAACGACATGCCTTCCAAAAGGCTCCGTTGCAGGATCACGAGCACGATCAGCGGCGGGATGGCCGAGAGCAACATGCCGGCGGAAACGTAGTGCCAGTTGACCGCGGCGTCGGTGTCCACCAACTGCTTAAGGCCGATTTGGACCACCCGGGTGCGGTCGGCGTTGGCGATGAGCAGCGGCCACAGGTACTGGTTCCACATGTAGATGAACTCGATCAGGAAGAGGGCGGCGATGTTAGTGCGGGAGATGGGCAACACGATGGCCCACAAAAACTGGAGCGGCCCTGCGCCGTCGATGCGTGCGGCGTCGGCCAGGGAGGGCGGGATGGTCTGATAAAGCTGGCGAAAGAGCAGAATGCCGGTGGCGCTGGCGAAGAAGGGGATGGTCATCGCATTGTAGGTGTTGATCCAGTTGAACTGATCGATCAGTTCGAAGGTGGGCACGATGCGCACCGGCAGGGGCAACATGTGGGTGATCAGGATCATCAGGAAGAAAAAAGTCTTGAAGCGGAAGTCGAAATAGACGAAGGCGAATGCGCCGATGATGCTGAGGAAAATTTTGCCGAAGGCCACTGTGGTGGCGATGAAAACGGTGTTCCACAACAGACGCCCCATGTTGATCCGGTTCCAGACAAAGGTGATATTGTCCCAAAAGGCGTCGCCGGGCAGCAGCCGGGGCGGGAATTGATAGTACTCGGCCGGCGTCTGGGTGCTGAGCATGAAGGCGTAGATCACCGGAAACAGGATGACGGCCACCGTCAGCAACATGATGGCGTGGGCCACCACAGGCGCGAGCACGGTCTTCTGCAGTCGCAGCCAGCGGGAAGCAGTGGGTGAGGTTGAGGTCTGTACACTCATCGGTACACCACCCGACTACCCGCATAGCGGAACTGAACAATGGTCAACGTAGCCACCATGATCAGGAGCACAATGGACTGGGCCGAAGCGAAGCCGGTGTTCATACCGATGAAGCCGTCGCGATAAAGCTTGAAGACCAGCAGGTCAGTGGCCCGACCCGGCCCGCCTTCGGTGGTGATGTGGACCATGCCAAAGACCTGGAAGAAAGCATACAGAGTGTTCATGATAAAAAGGAAGAACGTGGTGGGTGAAAGCAGGGGGAAGACGATACGCCAGAAACGCTGCCAACTGTTGGCCCCGTCGATAGACGCCGCCTCCAGCAACTCAGGCTGCATGCTCTGCAACCCGGCCAGGAAGAAGATGATGTTATAGCCCAACATCTTCCAGGTGGCGGCCACAGAGAGAAAGAGCAGGGCGTGAAACCCATTGGTCAGGTAACTGAAGCGGATGCCGGTCAGCGACTGGATGATGTGGGAGACGACGCCAAAGCTGGGATCCATCATCAGTCCCCAGATCAGGGCGGCGATGGCGGGGGAAAGTGCGTAGGGCCAGATGAGCAGGGTGCGGTAGACGCCAAAGCCCCGGTAGCGCTGGTTGGCCACCACCGCGATCCCCAGGCTGGCCGACAGCCCCCCGAAGACCACGAAGATGGCGAACTTCACGCTGACAACGACGGAGTTAAGGTACGCCGTATCCTTGAAGAGGCGTGTGAAATTCTGCATTCCCACGAAGATCTGCTTGGTCCCCAGCATATTCACCCGAAAAAAGCTCAGGTACAGGCTGTCCACGCTAGGGATCACAAAGAAGATCAGCACCACGATCACGCTGGGCGAGAGCAGGATATAGGGCAACGCTTTGTTGGGAAAATGTGTTTGCATGGTGATTTTTGTCGGTGATTTTGTGGGTGGTGAAAGGCGGGCGTGAGGCGGAGATTGGGAGAAAAGAGACTGAAGATTAGCGCCTGCATGCACAGGTCCAATCTCCAATCTCTAAAATCTCCTCACCCCGCCCTACGTCCGCCTCTGCTCGCTATTGCTGCACCAGGGACTTGTAATCGGCCAGGACCTGGTTGGCCTCGGCCGCGGCTTTGTCCAGGGTCTCCTGAGGATCCTGGCCATTGACCACAATATCCTCGATCGCGGTGCCCACAATGTCGCGAATCTGGACGAAGTTGCCCAATAGAACGCCCAGGGCGGCCGGCGTGTCCGCGCCGCTCAGGATCTGATTGAAGGCGGTGGCGTGGTTCGGCTCCTCCTCGAACCAGCCCTCCTCCTTGAGCATTTCATAGGCCGTGTTGCTGGTGGGGAAATAGCCCGTGCCCTTGTGCCAGATGATGGCCCGTTCGGGCGAGAAGGTGTACTTGAAGAATTCCCACGCGGCTGCCTGCTGCTCAGGCGTGGCGGTGTCCATCAGCCAGAGACAGCCGCCGCCGACCACGCTGTTGCCCTTGCCATAGTCGCCGTCAAAGCGAGGCAGGAACGCGGTGCCGACTGCAAAATCGGCCTTCTTGAGGATGCCAGCCAGGCTGGACGTGCTCTGGAAGAGGAAGGGGAACTGTCCGGCCAGGAAGGGATCATTGGCCTTGTAGGTGCGCCCGCCATAGACCAGCACACCCTCATCGGCCATGCGCTGCCACTCGGACAGGACCATATCGCCGAAGTCGCTGTTGACGTAGACTTCGTCGGCCAGGCCGGAACGGCCATTGTCGTTATTGGCATAGAGCTGATCGTGATAAGCGAACATCTGCTCCAGGATCCAGGCCGGCCAGCCCATGGAGAAGCCGCCTTCAGCCACGCCCGCGTCCATGATGGCCTTGGCGTCCGCTTCCAGCTCAGCCCAGGTCGTGGGCGGGCTGTTCGGATCCAGCCCAGCGGCCTCGAACATGTCCTTGTTGTAATAGAGCATGGCGGTGGAACTGTTGAAGGGCATGCAGTAGAGATCCCCGTTCACCGAGTAGTACTTGCGAATGGGATCGACCACCTCGTTCCAGTCCACCTCACCCTGGTTGAGGGTGTAGACGGGGACGATCGCACCCGAATCAAGCATAGTCTGGGTGCCGACCTCGTAGACCTGGACGATGGTGGGGGCGTCGCCTGCCTTGTACGCGGCCAGGGCCTTGGTCAGGGTCTCGGCGTAACTGCCGGTGTACTCGGACTCGACGGTGATATTGGGATTCTTCTCGTTGAAGCTGTTGACGAGATCATCCACCACCTCACCACGGCTGCCGCTCATCGCGTTCCAGAAGGTGATGGTCACCGGTTCACCTCCGGTTGCAGCGGCCTCGCCTTCAGCCGCAGGCTGGGACTCCTCGCCCGCGGGCGCTACCGGCGCGGCGCAGGCTCCGAGTAGCAAGATCAACACCGCCAGAAAAGCTGCCACGAGCAATACGCGTCGATGTTTCATGGTTTCTCCTCCTCGAGAAATGATATGGTGTGATTGGATATGGTTGATTGGACCAGCCAGTGCCGGGGGCCTAAACAGGAAGAACTGTAAGCTATTATACACGCGGTTCCGGCAGACGCCAAGGGAATGTTGAGGAAGACGGGGACGTGTTTACAAAGCGCAAACAGAGGATGAAAATGAGTGAGGTGTATTCAAGAATAAGTCAAAGCAGCGCCCACCCGCCAGGAAGTTCGAAGCTGCCTGGCAGATGGGCGAGCGGCCTACTCACTCCATGTCCCAGGTAGTCGCCCCGTCCGGGGTCTGGCCGATGGCGTAGGTGTGGAGGCCGACGTCCGCCATCAACCCACGCTCGAAGGCTTGGATGCGGGCGGTGGCGCGCTGCTCCTTCTCCAAAGCCCACCCCAACCGCTCGCGCAACTCAGGATTCTCACGCCAGACCTTGCCAAAACCCCGCTCCGGCTGGCGCAGCCCGCTGGGCGGAGTGATGGCGGGATCGAACTCCATCTGCCCCTCCTCGAACGTATCTTCGAAGACCCGCCAGTGCCGCTGATCGTTCTCGGTCCAGAGCGCCATGATCTGGCCGGTGTCGCTGCGCCAGATCATGAGGCCGCGCTCGAAGGGCTGCACCACTGCGTCCACAGGCGCCATGGTGGCTTCCAGCGCCCAGCCCAGAGACTGCTGGCGGTCAGGGTCGCCGGCCCAGAAGTCGCCGATACGCCCAGCTGGGCGGAACCGACCCGCTGGCGGCTCGCCATCCATGGGCTGGGGGACGAAGGTGGGCAAGGGCGTAGGCGGCGGCGCGGGAGCGGGCGTGTCGGTCGGCGGGGACGACGGTGCAGGGGGCGATTCAGGGGCGACGGGTTCAACCGCGGCGGTCTCCGCAGGCGCAGGCGGCGTCCCGGAAGCTTGGGCGCTCAAGTCCACCTGCCCAGCCGCGACTTGGGCCACCAGGGACGATTGATCGTCGTCGCCAGCCGCCGGCTGAAGCGCGGCCACCTGGGTCTGCAGCGCGGCCACCTCCCCGGCCAGGATATCGATGGTCGCCTGAGCTTCTGGGGAGACGCCGTCCGTCGGCGTCGATCCGCCGCAGGCCGCCAGGGTCAAGAGGACGAACAGCAGGGTAAGCGTCGCAAACAATCGGGTACGATTCATCATCGGACTTTCCTTTCGGAGTGCAAAGAGGGGAGGCGGTGCAAATGGAGACTGCAGGTTCACGCTCCACGCCTCGCCTATGGTAACATCATAGACAACTATAAAACGACGTCCGGCGTTCCCTCGTCACTCGTCACGCTTCACGGTTCATTCATCACGCATCACTCACCTACAGGAGTCCATCATGCCCATCACCACGCCATCACACCAATCAGGCGCGCTCTCCGATATCACCGTGCTGGATCTTTCACGCGTCCTGGCCGGCCCTTACGCCACCATGATGCTGGGCGACATGGGCGCGCGCGTGATCAAGGTGGAGCAGCCAGGTCGCGGCGATGACACGCGCCGCTGGGGGCCGCCCTTCACCGCCAACGGTGAAAGCGCGTATTTCTTCTGCGCCAACCGCAACAAGGAGAGCGTCACCCTCAACCTCAAGGACGAGGCTGGCCGGGCTGTGCTCTACGATCTGGCGCGCAAAGCCGACGTGGTGATCGAGAACTTCCGGGTGGGCGCGGCCCAAAGAATGGGGTTCGATTACACTTCACTACGCGAGATCAACCCCAACATCGTCTACTGCTCCATCAGCGGTTTCGGCCAGACCGGTCCCGATCGCGAACGCGCCGGCTATGACACCGCCATCCAGGCCATGGGCGGCCTCATGAGTCTCAACGGCCCGGCCGGGCCGGAGGGAACGCCCTACAAGGTGGGCGTGGCCGTGGTAGACCTGACCACGGGCATGCAGGCCGCGTTCGCGATCCTGGCCGCGCTCCACCACCGCCAGCGCACGGGCGAAGGGCAGTACATCGACATCGCCCTCTTCGACGTCCAGTTGAGCTGGCTGGCCAACGTGGCCACCTCCTACTTCGTCTCCGGCCAGCCGCCCCGGCGTTATGGAAACGGCCACGCCTCCATCGTTCCTTACCAGACCATGCCCACGGCCGACGGCTGGCTGATGCTGGCGGTGGGCAACGACGGCCAGTTCGCCGCCCTCTGCCAAGTGATGGATCTGTCGGTCCTGGCCGAGGACTCGCGCTTCATCCGCAATCAGGATCGGGTTCAGCACCGGGAGACGCTAATTCCCCTGCTGGAGGAGCGCTTCCGCACCCGCGCCACCGTAGCCTGGCTGGAAGCGCTGGGCGCGGCCGGCGTGCCATGCAGTGCAGTCAACGACGTCCCCACCGCGCTGGCCCACCCCCAGACCCAGGCCAGGGAGATGGTCCAGACCGTGACCCATCCCGAAACCGGCCCTATCACCCTGATCGGCCCCGCGCCCAAGCTGAGCCGGACCCCGGCCTCGATTCAAAGCCCGCCGCCCCTCCTGGGCGAGCATACGGACGCGGTGCTGGGTGAATTCCTGGGCTATGATGAGGAGCAGATTCGGGCGCTGCGGAAACGGGGGGTGGTGTGAAGCTTGGGAGCTTGGAAGATTGGGGAGATTAAAAGTTGAGGATTCAAGATTGGAGATTCAGGGGTGGCGGGCGTCATTGGGTAAGGAATTGCCTGACCTCTGTTTCACATCTTCACGCTTCGCGTCTTCACAGGCGAATCGTCCCTTATTCGGCCGTTGACCGGGCCCCACGAGCCTGTTAGAATAAAGAGGCCACAGAAGATCGCGCATGCGTTCAACTGGCTGGGGGGCCTTCGCCATCCAGCGAAGGGAAGCCTACAGACATCCGCGCCGATCTGCGTCAGACTGGAATTCCACAGTAAACACATTCGTAACCGGCATTGCATTCTCTCAAAGAGTCAGGCCCCCAAAGAGCAGCCGGGGGAGGGATCGGCGGAAAGGAGCAGCCCAATGCGAGCATTCGTACTGAGCGGCGGCGGCAGCCTCGGATCATCCCAGGTGGGCGCGCTGCGGGCGCTGCTGGAGCAGGATATTCGCCCGGACATCATCGTGGGGTGCTCGGCAGGTTCGCTCAACGCGAGCTATTTCGCACGCGGAATTTCGCTAGAAAATGTGGATCGGCTGGCCGACGTCTGGCGTGCAGTCACCACCCGGGACGTCTACCCAGGTCGCAAACTGAAGGCGCTCTGGCGTCTGCTCTCCGGCAAGGACAGCCTCTTCGACAACCGTCGCTTCTACACCTTCCTCCAGCAACAGGGCATCTCTCCAGAAGAAACCTTTGCGGACGTCGCCCCGGAGGTCCGGCTCTATATCACAGCCACCCACCTGCCCAGCCGCAGCCTCCGCGTCTTTGGCGACGACCCGGACGACCGAGTGCTGGACGCGCTCATGGCCAGCACCGCGCTGACGCCTATGCACCCGCCCTGGATCGTAGACGGAGAGCCTTACGTGGACGGCGGCGCGGTGACGCCCTTGCCCCTGCACGTGGCCCTGGAGCGGGGCGCGGATGAAATTTTTGCCCTGCACATCATGGAAGATATGGAGATGCGATCACCGGACCAAATCGTGCGCGGCGTGGCCGGGGTGCTATCGAACACCCTCAGCACCATGTTCCACCTACAGACGCAACATGACCTTCTGCTGGCGGAGATGGCCAAAAAGGTGACCGTGCACGACATCGAGCTGCGGATCGGCAACCCGCCGGAGCCGACCGACTTCAGTCAGACCGAGCGCCTCATAGAACTGGGCTATGCGCAGACCCAGGCCTATTTGACCGCGCTGCCGGTACAGAGGCGAAACACCCGCCAACGTCGCCGGACCTTCTGGCGGCGTCCGGCTGGCGTCTTCCGCCGCGGGTGGCTGTCCAGGGAACCGACGCTGGCTCCACAGCCGGTGGTGAGGGGCGAGTAAACAAGGGACATTTGACGCAGAGTCGCGAAGGCGCAGAGGATCGCAGAGTTTTTTCTCTCTGCGCCTTCGCGACTCTGCGTCAAAAAAATTTACCGCGAGTTCTCCTGCGCACAGAGAGGACAGTAGCGGGGATCGTCCAGTTCGATCATGTGTCGGGTGCAGATAGCGAAGGTGACCACCACCTGATCGCGCAGGAACTTGCGCTGGATCTCGGCCTCCAATTCCAGATGACGGCACTGGCTGGCGATAATCAGTTCAGGGATGGGGCAGGCGTCGCAGAGTTTGCGTTTCCAGGAGCGGCCAAGGTCGGCGTTGCGCGCCAGCAGACGGCACTCCTCCACGTTCTTGCCGCGGTGATAATCCCCATAGAAATAGCGACAGTTGACAGGCTTGGCCATAAGCGGTGCGGAACTATCCGGTCAGTTCTCCCAGCGGGGCGGATCCCAGTAGTCCGGGGAATCCGGGATGTCGAAATCGTCATTGGGCCACGAATCGGGGTCGATAAAAAGGCGGTCGGACAGCCTGTTCTTTCGCTCTTGCTGCTCTGGCAACAACCCGCCAAACTCCACCTCCAGCGCAACCAGATACTCCAGCTCGGCCTCCAGAAGGTGGAAATCCTGATGGGTGAGAAGCGAGCCCTGACGCCCCTCTTCCTCGGATAGGTCCAGGTAAAGCTCGTATGCTGGACAGGTGTCGGCGTAGGGCGAATCGCTGTCATCGCCGCCGTCAAATTCCAACGGATCCGGCCACCTCGCGCCTATATCCAGATCGAACGCGCCGTCGATCTCGTTCATCAGATCGCGGATAGAATCTTTGGGCCGCTCGGCGCGACGGGAACGGATCTCCGGCGGGCCGGCGTCCGCGGCGCGGGGCGGAGGGTCCATGGAATAGCCCAGATCCCCCACGAAATGAAGTACGCTGTACTGATCGAGCACGTGATGCAGATCGTCCGGGGGCGCGCTATCCTGGTAAAAGCCGCGACCGATCAGATGGGCGGCCAAATCCCAGGTGGGCATGACGGTGCGCTGACGGCGATTGGCGGCCACGATCTCCTCGGCGTCCAGCGCCAACTGAATGTTGCGGCCCTGAATGCGCTGCGGATCTCTGGCTTCATGGGGCTGGAGCCGTAGGTGATACCGCCGGCCATCCGCATCCTCCCCGGTCGCATTCTCTACAGTGATGATGATATCGTCACGGGCATTGGCCCCCTGTTCATCCAACCATTGGACGAAGTCCGGCCCCAAAAAAACAGACCATATCCTCTTTTCGAGATAAGTGTGCGCATCAAGAACGGGGCCGCCCATCAGCGAGATGGCCAGTTCACAGCGGGTAGGTCGCCGTCCCTGGAAGAAATCAGGACAGAAAACAGCGTGTTCAAGCTCATCGAGCATGAGATAGCCACGCCGGATCTCATCCCGGGTCAACGGGTGGCGAAAGACGCTACCGGGCATCAGCGACGAAAGCCAGCCGTAGCGTCCCGGCTCTACCGACACCGCCTGATAGAGCCGCTCCATGGCGCGATAGATGGCGTTGCGCCCGCCAGCGTCCACAGGACGCATCTCCTCCACCCTGGCCATCAACTCCCCCATCGACAGAGGGGCGGGCGAGGCGCGCAAGGTTTGGGTTACACATTCCACATAGCTGGGGTAGCGTTTCTGATCGCTCATAATTCCGCCATTTTCTGAAAGCAACGCCAAAATTCACAAAATGATTGAAGCATTATCGCGCAATCGACGCCAAATGTCCACTACTTTCAAAATACCGTCGAAAATCATTGATCATTTCAGTCAAATCGTGTACTATATTTCTTTGTTCGTTTCCCCTGTGCGATGCATCAAGCCTGATCAGGCCGACGCTCTCGGTCCGATCAACCATCAGGATAGCCAGCCATGAGTAGCCAATTGCCGCATCACCCACCCCCTGAACCGCCCTTCATCACGGAACTGCGCTGTCTGCGCTGCGGCGCGACCTACGCGCCCGACGAGATCGACTACGTCTGTCCCCACCACGCGAACGAGGGTAGCGACCTGGGTTCGCTGGACGTTCGCCACGACTACGAAGCCATCGCCGCGGCCACCAGCCCGGCCCAAATCGCAGCCGACCGAGACCGCTCCATCGGACGCTACTGGGCGTTGCTGCCTATCGCCGACCGCCACAGCCTGTCGCCCCTGGCCGTGGGCAACACGCCCCTGACCCACGCCAGCCGCCTGGGGGCCAGCATTGGCTTACCCAATCTGTATGTCAAAGATGACGGTCGCAATCCCAGCGCGTCCCTCAAGGACCGGGCGTCGGCCATCGCCGTGGCCCGGGCCCAGGAGGCGGGGCGCCCCGTCATCGCCACGGCCAGCACGGGCAACGCAGCGGCCGCGCTCGCGGCCCAATGCGCGGCAGCGGGCCAGGAGAACGTGATCTTCGTGCCCAAGACCGCGCCCCAGGCCAAGATCGCCCAGTTGCTGGTCTACGGTAGCACGGTCCTGGCCATCGACGGGACCTATGACCAGGCCTTCGATCTCTGCGTGGAGGCGTGCAACGAGTTCGGCTGGTACAACCGCAACACCGGCTATAACCCGTATATGAGCGAGGGCAAGAAGACGGTCTCCTTCGAGATCGCCGAGCAGCTCACGCCTCACGACTCAGAACTCACGCAGTACCGGGTTCCCGACGCGGTCTTCGTCTCGGTGGGTGACGGCTGCATCATCGGCGGCGTGCACAAGGGCTTCAAGGACCTGCTGGCCCTGGGTTGGATCGAGCGCATGCCCCGTATCTACGGCGTCCAGTCCACCCGCAGCCCGGCCCTCTACAACGCCTGGAAAGCGGGGCAGGAGATCCCGGAGCCAGTCCATGCTGACACCCGGGCCGACAGCATCAGCGTGGACGCGCCCCGGGACCCGATCAAGGCCCTCAACGCGGTGCGCCAGACAGGGGGCGCGTTCCTGGCGGTGGAGGACGAAGCCATTCTGGAGGCCATGTTGCCCCTGGCCCGCCTGGGCGCGGTCTTCGCCGAGCCGGCCGGGGCCACAGCTTATGCGGGGCTGGTTCAGGCCGTGGAAGATGGCCTCATCCGGGCACACGAGACCGTGGTCGTCATCAACACCGGCAGCGGACTCAAGGACGTGAATGCGGCCATCCAGGTCACCGGCGGCGTGAGGGTTATCGAGCCGACGCTGGAGGCGGTGCGGGGCGCATTGGAAATTAACCATTCACAACCCACCATTCACCAGTAACGATTGATGATGCCAAAAATGATTAACGGTGAGCTGCGAATTGTGAATGGTTAATGGGGGGATGGCCTAGCCGATCTCCGTTAACTGTTCACCATTGATTATCCATATTCGAGAGGACTACACTATTATGACCAAAACCATTATTCCGGGCCCCACCTACGCAGAAATGCGCGATCCCCTGTTGTTGCCGCCCAAGGTGCGGGAGGCGGCTATCGCAGCGCGCGAAGATGAACTGAATCCGCTCAACCTCTTCAACATCAACTGGAAGAATACGGGCGAGCGGGTGGAGTCCATGGTGCTGCCCAAGGAACTGACCGGCGTTCAGGCGAATATCATCGTCCTCAGCGGACGCAATTTCCCTTCCGGCAGCATGAAAGTCGGGCCGGCCTACACCACCCTGGCCGAGCACGAAGCGGTGGACGGCCTGCGCCCCGGCGACAAGATCGTCATCGGCCCCAGTACGGGCAACTTCGGCATCGGCACGGCCTATATCAGCCAACTCAAGGGCTACCAATCCCTGGTGGTCATGCCCGACAACATGAGCAACGAACGCTACGAACGCATCCGCAAGTACAAGGGCGGCCTGGACCTGACCCCCGGTACCGAGTCGGACGTGATCCTGACCCTGGAGCGCACCCATTCCGAGTACGTGAGCAAGCCCGACAAGTACGTGGTCCTGGCCCAGTTCGAGTTGCTGCCCAACTATCGTTTCCACCGCCATGTGACGGGCGACGCCATCGTGCAGGCGGCCCGGGACATCGGCAACGGGCGGGTGGCGGCCTTCGTCAGCGCTCCGGGCAGCGCCGGCACCCTGGCCGCGGGCGACTACATGAAATCCCTCTGGCCGGATAGCAAGATCGTGGCCCTGGAGCCCCGGGAGTGCAGCACCCTCTACAACGGCGGACAGGGACAGCACCGCATCGAGGGCATTGGCGACAAGATGGTGACCCTGATCCATAACGTCTTCAACAGCGATCTGCTCATGCTGATCCACGACGAGGACACGGTGCGCGGCATGGAGGTGGCCCAGTCCGGGACCCACATGCTGGTGGAGCGGCTGGGCGTGCCCCGGGATCAGGCCGAGTATATGGTGGGCAAGTTCGGGCCAAGCTGCATCGGCAACATCATCGGCGCCATCAAGACCGCCAAATACCTGGGGCTGGGACCGGATGACAACGTGGTCACCATCGCCACCGACTCCTACGACCGCTATCCATCGGTCAGTCAAGCCCTCTATGAGCGCAACGGCGGCAAGCCGGATGACGAGCAACTGGAGATGTGGGCCAAGAGCGTCTTCCTGGGCGCGAGTCTGGGCGAGATCGTGGACTTGAACCAGGGCGGTCACCACCAGCGTCTCCAACAGATGAAAGAAGACATGTGGACCCGCTTCGGCTATGAGGCGTCCTACGTGCGCGGCATGGCATCCCAGGATTTCTGGGATGCGGAGTATGAGAAGATCAAAAAATTAGATCCGCTGATCGAACAGGTGCGGGGCGAAATCGGGTAGGTCACCCATCCTGTGCGTGACGTTTGGGCAATACAAAATGGGCGAGGAATTTCAAGAACTCTCCCGCCCATTTTGTATGCCGCGACGATCCCCTGTCCTGGCAAAGGCTCTGCCTGACGCGCCATTGTTGGAGCCTTTGCATTCCCCTTAGGCTGTTCCAGAAAAATGAATATCCGTAACGTCCCCGGCACGGACCAGGCGCCCTCTGGTCGATGTCGAAATTCGTGGTCCGTGCCGGGGACGTTAATTTCCGGGAAGCGCCTTATTCGCGTCGCCCGCCCACGCCCACGATCAACGCGCCCACCAGCAGCAGTCCACCCATAAACTGAAACATACCGCCATAACTCATACGCGTCAGCAAGAGGCCCGCGAGCACGGGACCAATGACCTTGCCCGCGTTCTGCATGGTCCCCAGCAGGCCCATGCCCGCGCCCAGGTGGTGGGGATCCACCTGCACCGCGATCAAGGCGATGGTGGAGGGGAAGACCAGGGCCTGGCCCGCGCCCAGCAGCGCGGCCAATGCCAGCAGCGCCACCGGACCGCGCACCACCGTCAGCAGGGGCAGGGCCACGGCCATGCCGGCCATGCCGACGGCGATGAGTTGCGGATAGCCCCGCCGGTCCGCCAGCCGCCCGGCCAGGGGACGCCCCAGCACATGCACGCCCTCCTGTACAGAGAAGAAAAGGCCGATCAAGGCGATATTGAGACCCGCCTGGGTGGCGTAGACGGGCAGAAAGGCCTTGGCCGCATAGAGAGCAATGAAGACGGTCGCCTCCAGGCCGCCAGCCAGCCAAATGGCCGGTGTGTGCCCCCCAGCGCTCAGGCCGTCCCGGAGTTGGCGCACAATCGACGGGCGCGCGCGGGCGCGCGGTTTGCTATCCGCGGGCAACAGCAGCACGGGAATGAAGGCCAGGCTGCCCAGCACGCCGATGACGGTGAAAACCTGGGGCGGCGGCATCCGCAACAGGAGCCAGCCGGCCAGGGCCGGCCCCAGGATATAGCCGCCGCTGCGGGCCAGGCCAAACCAGCCCAGCCCCTCAGCCCGCCGAGCGCCGGTCTGCTCGGCCACATAGGCCAGGGTGACGGGCCCGTAGATGGCCGTGGCCAGGCCGTGGACAATGCGAATGGCGAAGAGTTGCTCCGGCGTGGTCACGAAGCGATAGAGGAAGGGCATGATGGCGAAAAAGGCCGTGCCCGCGATCAGCCACCAGCGCCGCCCCCAGCGATCAGACAACGCGCCGATGAGGGGTTTCAGCACCATGCCTGTGAAGGTGGAGACGGAGACGATCAGTCCCAGGAACGCATCCGACGCGCCCAAGCTGGCCGCGAAAACGGGCAACAAGGGCGTCTTACCCATCTGGTACGCGGTGCGGGCGATGAGGTCGGCCAGGGTGACGAGGAAGAAATTACGTGAGGCGTGAAACGTAAAACGTGAAATGTGAGGCTCGCCACCCGCCCCTTGCAACTTGCAACTTGCGACTTGCGATTCTTCACGTTTCACGTCTTTACGCTTCACGTCCTCACGCTTCACGTCTTGCACTTTCACGCCGCCTAAGGTATCGTATGCGCTGGCTTGACGATTTCATCGCGGAGCTGCCGGGCGAGAATACCGGCGGCTCTCTTTTATGTCACATATAGACCACTCCGATTACGCGAGCATCAGTATTGTAAGGGATATCAGTTATGGAATCAACAGTGGAGATAAAGGAAGAGGAGACCGGCAAGCGCACACTGGCTCAATACGGGGGCGTGGCCGCCAGCGGCTTCGCCATGGGCAGTGCGGATGTGGTGCCGGGCGTATCCGGCGGCACCATGGCCTTCATCCTCGGCATCTACGAAGAACTGATCGACAGCATCCGCATGATCGGCCAGCCTGAATTCTGGCGTGCGCTGCTCCATTTCCGCATCGGTGAGGCGCTGGACCTGCTCAACTGGAAGTTCCTGGCCGCGCTGTTCGTCGGCATCTTCGCCGCCATCCTGACCCTGGCCCCCGCCATCGAATGGCTGCTCATCAACCAGCCGGTGTTGATCTGGAGTTTTTTCTTCGGCCTGGTGGTGGCCTCGGTTTTCGTGGTCATCGGGCGCGTCAAAAGATGGACGGCGGCAGTGTTCGCAGCCTTGGCCGGCGGCGCGATCATCTCCTTCTGGATCGTGGGCCTGGTGCCGGCGCAGACGCCGGAAACCTGGTGGTTTCTGATCCTCAGCGGCGCGTTGGCCTCCAGCGCCATGATCCTGCCCGGCATCTCCGGCTCGTTCATCCTCGTGCTGCTGGGCAAATACGAATACGTCATCAGCGCGGTCAACAACCGGGATATTGTCACTGTCGGTCTGATCGGCATCGGTGCGGCCATCGGTCTGGTGACCCTGGCTCAGATCCTGGGCTGGCTCTTCCGCCACCACCACGATCTGACCGTGGCCGTGCTCATCGGCTTCATGGTGGGCAGCCTGCGCAAGATCTGGCCGTGGAAGGAGGTCGTCTCCACGGTCATCGATCGCCACGGCCAGGAAGTCCCCCAGGTGATGAAGAACGTGCTGCCGCCGTGGACGCTCCAGGGAACGTTCAACACTGAACTCGTTCTCGCACTGATCGTGGCGCTGATCGGTTTCGGCGTGGTCATCCTGCTGGAACGGCTGGCCACCCGCAAGGGGTGATGGCGCGTGGATGACGGATCGACCACCCATCTGGCCGCGGTCATCGCCGCGGCCGGGCTGAGCCGGCGCATGGGCCGTCCCAAGCAACTTCTGCCCTGGGGCGATACGACCGTTATCGCCGCGGTTGCGCGCAGCCTGAGCCAGGTCGGCGCGGCTCCTGTGATCTGCGTCACTGGCCATCGGGCGGAGGAAGTGGCCGCGGCCGTGGCCGGAACCGGCGCCGTGATCGCACCCAACCCCGCCTATCACCGCTACGATCTGCTCAGTTCGTATCAAGCGGGCGTCCGCTGGCTGCTGGAGAATGCAGACCATGCCGACGGGATCGAAGGCGCGCTCCTCTCCCTGGGAGACCAACCCCACCTCCCCGCGTCCGCTATCGCTCGCATCGCTTCCCAGGCTCGACGCACGCCCAACCGCCTGGTCATCCCCTCCTATGACATGCGCAGGGGACACCCCATGGTCCTGCCCCGAATCCTGTGGGTGGAGTTACTGGCCCTGCCCGCGGACGACACCTTGCGTACGCTGGTCAACCGCCATCCAGATTGCATCACTTATATCAACATGGAAGATAACGCTGTGCTCCTGGACATGGACTCACCAACAGATTATGAACGCCTGCGGGCGCGATTTGGGGGAGAGATGGAGACGAACGCATGATCAACCCCTCTTTTCAAATCGTCGGTGAGACTCACATCCGGGTCGCGCGCGGCAGCGTGTGGCGGGTCTTCAGCCGGCTGGAGGATTGGCCGCTGTGGAATTCTGAAATCATAGAGGCGAACTGGGTAGCGGGAAAACCGTGGACAGAGGGCGCTGTCTTCGAACTGCGCCACAAAAGCCTCTTCGGCGCGGTGACCGCCACCCGGGCCACCCTGCGTATGGTCGCGCCGGAGACATCTGTGGTCTGGGAAAGCCAGGGGGCAGGTATGCACATTATCAACAGCGCCCACTTCCAGGAGGATCTGGGCGGCTGCAAGCTGACAGCCAGGCACGCCTACAGCGGCATCGGTGCGGCCGGACTGATGCTGATCAAGGGGCGGCAACAGGCCAAACTGGCTGCGGCCATGGAGGAATTGAAGCAATACGTCGAACGGGTGACGCCGCGGTAGAGAAGAAATTGAGGATTGAGGATTGGACACCGGAGGTTGGCCGCTCAAACCGCCAATCTCCCAATTGCCAATCCTCAACCCTCAATTTCACCAAGCCTCAGCCGTCGCAGATAGCCGCGCAACCGCGCCCAGCGCGCCGCAGCCTGCTCCTGCGCAGACGCCCGTGCAGAGACCGGCCCGTAGCGCGCCCGGGTCACGTCGTCGCTGAGCGCGACGACCTCGCGTGCGGCCGTCCGGCTGCTGTCAGACGGCTGGCGGACATGGGTCTCGATATGCTGACCCAAGGCGCGCCCGTACTCCAGCGAGGTCTCCTCATCATCCATGGGCCGCCCCTGCCGCGCGCCCCAGCCCACCAGCGCCAGCCAAGGGTCCTCTCGCCGCTGACGCCAGCGAATCGCCAGCCACGCGCCGCCCCAGATCAGCAGCCCCAGGGGAAGCAACCAAAAAAGCATCTGCCAGTTCCAGTCAATGGCAGGCCGATTGAAATCTCCGAACGCGGTCAGCGCCTCCTCTTCGGTCTGCGATCCATTCGCGCCCCCGTTAGCGCTCGTGACGGGAGCGGCTTCCCGCTCCAGAGCAGGCCGGCCGCCCGTGGGTTCAAAAGGGATCCAGCCGTAGTCGGGAAAGTAGACCTCCGGCCAGGAGTGGGCCTCGGCCTCGGTCACCACGTAGACCTGATCCTGGGCGTCCCAGCGGCCGAC
>JAJRVT010000007.1 GCA_024277175.1 Chloroflexota bacterium
CAGGCGCGGCTCAGACTCGATCCGATAGTCCACCATATCTTCACCGTTGGCGGCCTTGACTTTTCGAGCCTGAACATAACCGACGTCATCCCACCAAAGATCGGCCTTGGAGGTCAGGAACTCGACGAATTGCCAGGCCAGCTCCGGATTCTCGGTCGCGGAATTGACAAACCAGGCCCAGGCGTACATGGTGGTGACGCGATCGCCGTCCGCCCATTTAGGCAATGGCGCAATCCGATAGTTGAGGTCAGGATTGTTTTCGTCGATGGGGGGCAGCGCCCACGGGCCCGCAATGATCATGGAGACATTCTCATTGGCGAAGTCAGTCAGCAAATCAAGCTCCAACGCGGGGTCGATAGCATTGTACTTAAAGCGCAGATCCTGCCAGTATTGCATCACTTGGACCATTTCCGGCGAGGTGAAATTCGGCTTGCCGGTTTCAGGATCGATGAGATCGCCACCCAGTTGGCGCAGCATCGGCTCCTGAATCAGCACCGTCCAGATGGGAACGCCAAAAGGCATCTGGAAGGCGACGCGGGTGAGATTGCCGTTTTCATCTCTTTGGGCCAATTGTTGAGCGTATTCTGCAAATTGCGCCCATGTCAACGGCTCGTCGTCCGGAGGCAGGGGCAACCCCGCTTCTTCGAAGTGATCGACGTTATAGAGCAGGCTGAAGGTATTGTATTCAGAGGTGCCGCCCGTGTAGACTTGGCCGTCGACGATGAAGGGATCCAGAGAGCCGGGCTCGAACAGATCGATGAACTCCTCCATGGAATTCACGCCGTATTGGGTGTAATCCACCGGCGCCACCATGTTGTTGGCGGTGAACTGGGGCACCATCCAATCGCCCGCCCAGAAGACGTCCGGCCCCTCGCCGCCAGCGTAGGCGGTCAGGATCTTCTGCTCGAAATTCGCATGCGGCGCATGGTCATAGACGATCTCGACGCCGGGGTGGAGTTCCTCGAACTCCTGAATGAGTTGGTCGTTGAGGCGGTTGGCCGGGTCATGGGAGTGGGTCATGTAGACCAGCTTCACCGTCCCCGTGTCCTCAGTCATTGCAGCGCCTTCATCAGCGGGTTGCGCAGCAGGGACCGCGGTGCAGGCCGCCGCCAGCAAGGCAACGACCAGCAACAGGCTGATAACAATCAAACGTTTCATCTTGTCTCCTCCAGACTGATAGTGAATAGTGGGCCGCAGAATTTTTAACTATCTTTCGACTTGTACTCAACAATTGTGTGATCAATCCATTGACAGCGCCTCCTTTAGCATAGCCGCGCCGGGCGTATCAACTGTCGAAAACGCCACGCACACTGATTCGATCGATGACTGGCAATTCGACTGCACCTTCACTGTCCAACGCAACCGGTTGCTCGTTGACCATGACCTCACGAATTCCCGTCTTCAACGTATTGGGGATATACAACTTGCACCGGTCAGGGCGGTGCGTCCAAGCCGAATCCAGCAAAATATCTATACGCCCCTGGCCGTGGGCGTCGATCTCTAAACTCAGGCTGACTGGGCCAAAGCGGGTGGGCGTGCGCTCCAAACGAAGGGGATGGCCGGGCTTCAGCCATTCCGCGGGCAGGGCCGGCAACAACTCCAGCGTCTCGCCTCGTTCGAAGACCAACAGATGGCGCACCAGGCGGATGAACTCGGCCGAGGCCCAGTTGTGGGGCATATCCCCCACGATCTGGCCCTGGTGTGAACGTGCAAATGACTGCTCCTCGCGCCAGACCCGGGTGGGCGTGGCATGGTTGGCGAAGTCATACAGGTAATCGATCGCTTTGGACGGGTCGCCGCTGAAAAGCCACACGTGGGCGTAGAATGAGGCGGCGTAGTTCCAGACCGCCTGATAGGGCAGCCAGCCGGTTTCAGCCGGAATCCCTTCCTCGTCGTCGATCAGGTCGAGCAGGTGACAGAGATTCTGCACCAGCAGGTCATCGGGGGCGAAGAGTTCGCCGGGATAGATGGCCTGGGCGAAGGCCCAGGTGGCCGTGCCGGGATTCACCCGATGCCAGGGGGGCGGGTCGTCAGGATAGTCGGGTATCCAGTGATGGTCGCCGCTGCCGGGCATCATCATGGGCAGATAGGGAACGCCGTCCGGCAGGGTTTTCATATCCCGCTGAGCGTGCTCCCGGAAGGCCTGCATCAGATCGTCGAAGGCGGCCTGGAAACGCCCGGCGTCATCGTCACGATCCAACCGTCGAGCCGCACGCGCAACCTCCTTCAGGCCGACCAGGGTCCAGAGCGTCGTCGTGTACTCAGCGCGTATGCCTCCCAGACCGCCATCGCCGAAGGACGCCGGCATCAGGCCATATTCGGGGGCGTCGGGATCGAGTTCCCAGGCGGCCTGCCGCAGCGCCTGAATATAATCGACCGCGCGCTGAACCACGGACCACAGGCTGTCCAGCCGCGCCATGTCGTCCATCAATTCGCATTGACGAACCAGCGTGGCCAGGGCGATGCCCGTCTCTTTGGTGTGGAAGCTCATCTCTTCGATCGCGCCCGTCGACTCATCCGCCCGGCGCAACAGGGCGTCGATCCCCCGGAAGGCGTCGTCGGCATGGCCCAGATACTGGGCGCTCTCCAGGAGAAAGTGGCCGTCGATAACCCACAGTCCCCGATAGACGGTCGGCCCGACCTGGAATTCAGGCAGCCCATCCTTGATCTCGCGCGCCTGCATGATGTTGCGCGCACAGGCGACGACCATGTCCATCACATCCGGGTCAGGGATCTCCATGCCCAGCGGTTGCAGGTCGTATCCCGTCCAAAATCGACGTTCATCGGCCAGGGCCCGCCCGCTCCACTCCCAGTCCAGGCCATCGACCTGCTCGTGGTCAAGCGGAAAGATCAGTGCGCCCTGGAGGCTCTGGCCCGGACGCACCAGGTCAGGCGCCATGGCCAGGCCGGAGGCCGGTCCGAAATCAAAGGCCGAGGCCAGTTGCAAAGGCTGGGGGCTGGAGACGAACGCCAGGGGACCGGGGGGGTCCACGGCCGGGTCTTCCCGCAACACACGGGTTGTTTCATCCAGTCCTCGCCGCCGGGGGACGCTGGCCTCGTCTATGGCGTAGATCCGCTGGCCGGGGGCGACCGTCGCCGGCAGAAAACGGCGGCCCAACTTCTGGGCTTCGAGGCGCAATCCGGTCAGAAACGCATCCACGCCATCGGCCGCCTGGATGGACCAGCGCACCACATCGGTCCGCCGACCGTCATCGTGCCGGTGGCCGAAGGCCGTCAACGTCAACGTCGCCTTTGGATAGTGCAAGGTCGTCCGCACCACCGGAATGCACGCGCTCTCGGTCTTCTGGGTGATGCTGACGGGCTGGTGATCGGTCTGGATGGCGAAGGCGACGATCCGTTTGAAACGGAAGGTTCCATGGACGCTGCCCTCCCGATCGAAGTCATAGAGGAGCGCCCCGTTCTCGCTCACCAGCGTCTTGTACGGATCATCGGGCCGGCCAATGCAGGTCCAGCGGACGGCGGGGGCGTAGCGGAAGTCGATTTTGCGTTGAGTTGGCATTGTCCTGATTTCTCCTGGCTATTCAACGACGACAAGCGTAAGCGGATAGCTGTTGACGCTCAGCACTTCCTCTCCCTGGCTCAAGGTGATCACCAGTGTGTATTCGCCGGGAACCGTGTCATCGGGAATCGACAAAACCATGCCGGGAACCTGGGGGACCACGGAATCAGGCGGGATGTCAAAGCGCTCATCGGACATGAACGTCAGCGGATCGCCCGGCCCCTCCAGGGTGACGCGATAGGTGCAGCCTTCGAACGCCCGGTGAAGGTCATTGACAACCCAGGGCTGAATCCGCGGCGGCCGTCTCTGGGAGCCAAGGTTGGGAGGCCCGATGAGCGCCTTCCTCTCGCTCCACTCATTCGGCGGCAGCCCGATCAGGATGGGCTGGTAGGATTGGCGCAGCGCGTGGTAGCCCTGCTTGGGCGTCCGGTCATAGCCGACCACAGACCAGGTGATCGACGGCCAGCAGTCCATGAACATGAACTGGAATATGCCGCCCAGGTCCTCATATTTTGCTTTACGATAATGTTCGATGGCGTACTTGAGCAGCCTGGCCTGATAGGCCTGGCTGTTCTCGACGAACGCCTCCCAGCCATCCCCCGTCTCGATCCCGGCGACCACAAAGGTTTCGTTGTACTGAAAATCGTGATAGCCCATTTCGTCCCAGTCCGGGGGCCACGTATCGCCAAACAGCTCTTTCACGGTCTGGAGGTCGGGCAGCGCCTGCGCCCCGAACTCGCTCACAATCGGCGCGCCGGGAAGGGTGGCGTAGTCGCGGTAATGGCCGTAATACCAGCCGCCGTAGGTGTGCTCCTCCATCTTGGCCACCGGGTGGATGGTGCGGGACGTATCCTCGGCCGCGATGGCCTGGGCCAGCATGGGGGCCAGCACATAGTCGTTGTAGAGACCGGATTCATTTTCGGTGCACCAGAGGGCGATGGACGGATGGTTGACCAGCAGGCGGACCATCTCCCGGATCTGGCGGACGGCGTCCAGCATGAATTCATGGGTGGCCGTGTATCCCCACTGAAACGCGAAATCCTGCCAGACGATCAGGCCGGCCCGGTCGCAGGCCGTGTAAAACTCATCCCGGTTGACGTGAACGCAGACGCGCACGCCGTTGACATGGGCGTCGCGCAACATCTGGATGTCCTTGTCGATCATGGCCTGGTCGTACTCGCCCAGCCACAGGGTGGGGACGACGTTGACGCCGCGCACGAAGAAACGCTTGCCGTTCAGGAACCACTGGCCCGTGGCCTCGTCCATGCTGATCTCGCGCAGGCCGACCTGAATCCGCCGCTCGTGTATGCACCGGCCTTCTCGTCGGAGCTGGATGGTGCAGGTCTCCAGGTGCGGGTCGCCCAGGTCCCACGTCCACCACAGCGCGGGATCGGGCACGCGCACGATCACGGTGTGCTGCTCGCCGCTCTGCTTGAGCGTAATCGACTCTTCGAAAACGCGCCCGTGGCCGATGGACGCAGCCAGCGTATATGCGCCCGGCGGGCCGACGATGTCGCAGTCCACGCTGACCATGGCCTGCAGCGGATGCCGCTCCGGGTCGACCTTCACGCCCAGCGCCCACACCGAGGGGACGTCATCCGGCAGCAGGCGGGTGGTGACGCCTGCGTAGTCGATATAGGCCTCCGGGCGGGTCTCAAGGTAGACGTCATGCCAGATACCGCCGCTATTTTTATCCTGCGCCGTCTCCGGGTCCCAGCTTCCCGGACGGCAGTCCCAATGGCTGAGGACGCCTTTCAGCATGACCTTCTGGTCCGGCCAGAGCGTGCCCGGCTCTTCTTTGGGGCAACTGACGTCGACGCGTAGTCTGTTGACGCCCGTGCAAATGGCGTCCGTGACATCGAACTCGAAGGGTTGGAAGTAGCCCTGATGCCGGCCCAGGAGATGGTCGTTCAACCAGACCTGGGCGTAATAATCAACCGCCTGGAAGTGGAGCCAGACGCTTTCCTCCCCCTCCTCCAGGCCATCGAATTCAAAGGTGCGCTCGAACCTCACCCGCCCATGAAAATTGTCCAGCCCGCCAAGCTGCCAGTTGACGGGGATGTTCATCTCGCCCGCGGGCGGCAGGTCATCTGCGCTTTCCTCCCAGACGCCCCCCGGTTTCAGGAGAACATGGGCTTGCGGAGCGTATCGCCAAACGCCGTTCAGAGATAGTCGTCGCGTCATGTCTGGTCAACCTCCTCAGATGCCATCCGGCCGGCGGCGGCGTGCAGGGCCTGAAGCGCGGAATCATCAAGTTTGATGCCAAGCGATTGCAGCGCCAGCACGCAAGCGCCCAACACCGGCGGCGCTTCCGCCGGGGTGACGCGGCAACGGGGCAGCCTCTGCCAGATCGCGTCTTTTAGCGGCTGCGTGAAAATATCCCCGGCTTGGAAGAGACCGCCGACCAGGGCCAACTCGCACGGGCCATCGGTAAAGCCCAGGCGTTTGGCCACGGCCAGCACGCACTCGGCCAGGTCCTGCGCGCCCTGCTCGATCAACCCCTGCGCCACCTGGTCGCCGTCCCGGGCCGCGCCGATGACCAACGGAGCCAGCGCCGCGATCTCGGCCCGGGAAAGGCCGGTGTGGTAGATGCGGTGCATGATGTCATTCATGTCAGCCAGGCGAAGGCGCTCCTGGACCCGCTCCAGCAGCAGCGTGCGCTCGATGCGACCGTCGTAGGCGCGGACGGCCGCCTTCATGGCCTGGACGCCCAACCAGTAGCTGCTGCCCTCGTCCGAAATGAGCTGGCCCCATCCCCCCGCGCGCCAGCCCTCGCCCGCCGCGGTCCTGCCGTAGCAGGAGGAGCCGGTGCCGGCGATGAGGGCGATACCCTGACGGCCACTCAAGCCGCCAGCCAATGCGATCCGAATGTCGTGGTCAACGCCGATCTGTTCCGCCGGGGCCAGCTCAAGGTTCTGGGCGATACGACGAATGATAGCCCGGTCGTCCGGCGAGACCACTCCGGCCATGCCCAGAAAGGCGGCGTCGAAGGG
>JAJRVT010000153.1 GCA_024277175.1 Chloroflexota bacterium
ACGAGCGCGCCGCTCGTCGACAGCTTGACCACGATGGCGTCGGCGCCTGCGCCCGAAAAACGGGTGGGCTGGACCACACCCGGCGTCATGGCCAGGTCATCGCTGGATGAACGCCCCGTGACATAGGCGGCGCCAGCGCCATCCACGGCCAGGCCCCATCCCTCCTCGTTGTCAGAGCCGCCAAAGTAGGTGCTGTAGGCCAGGCTTCCGTTGGTCGCGATCTTGGCGATAAAGGCGTCCTTGTCACCGCCAAAGGCCGCCTGGTGGGCATTGGCAGTGATGAAATCATCGGATGCGGTATACCCGGTCAGGTAGATGGCCCCCTGGTCATCCACGGCCACATCGAAGCCCTCGTCCCGCTTGCTCCCACCCAGGTAGGAGCCGTAGAGGAGTTGGCTGCCGTCGGCGCTGAGCCTGGCCACGACCGCGTCGATACCGCCCTGGTAGGCCGACTGAACCGCGTCCGATGTGGTGGGAAAGGCGTCGCTACTGGTGTAGCCAACGACCACCGCCTCGCCATTGGCGTTCACCGCCACGCCCCTGGCGACGCCGGGGGCCAGGTAGGTGCTATAGAGCACCTGATGGGTGTCGCCCGCGATCTTGATGACAAAGATATCCTCGCCGCCGCTGGGCGTAAAGGTGGTGGTGTAGGGATTGGTCAGAGGAAAATCATCGGAGCGGGTCGTCCCCGCCAGATAGATGTCACCGTTCTGGTCCACAGCCACAGCGCAAGGGGCGAACAGGCATTCCTCGGCGCTCCCACCGTAGTAAGTGGCCAAGGTGATGGATGGGACGTCAACCTCGGTCGGTGGACTCCCAGCGGCCTCTTCGGCGGGAGCTGAAAAGACCCGGGATGTCTGAAGCAACGACGCTAATAACACAAACGCCAGCGTCACGGCCAGCCCTGCGATGAGTGGACGCAGCGTTGGACGGATGGGCGGTGTAGAAGCGGATTCGTGTTCTTCATCATGTCTGACATGGACGCGCCGTAATTTCTGTTCACTCATTCTGTTTCCTTTCCGGTTAGAGGTGGAGATGAAACGCCTGCAATTGGGGTACGAAAAAGCGTCAAGCGGTTGGAGAGGAGATAGTACGGGAAAGGAGACGTCTTGTCAAGTGGCTTAAAAATCGGGGACCAAGGCCGATTGACTCTTTCCCCGCCTCCTTATACAATGGTGGTGGATGCCCTCATCCAACCTTCATCAACAAAAAGGAGAAATAAGATGCGTAACCGTATGACGTGGTTCATTCTGTTTGGTTTGCTCACCATGGGCCTGGTCCTGGCCGGATGCACGGCGCCCGCGGCCCCGGCAGAGACGGGTGGAGAGGCAGCGCCCGCGGAAGCCGCCGGACCGACCGCCATCCAGGTCTTCTACCCTGTGGCCGTGGACGCCCCCATCGCCGACATCCTCAATGGCTATATTGAGGAGTTCCAGGCCGCCAACCCGGACATCACCGTGGAGCCGGTCTTCTCCGGCGGCTACGGCGACGTCAAGACCGCCATCCAGACCACCATCGAAGGCGGCGGTCAGCCTCCAGCCCTGGCCGTGATGCTGGCCACTGACATCTATGACCTGGTCAACGCTGGCTATGTCGCGCCCATGGATGACTATCTGGCCGACGCACCGGAAGGCTATCTGGACGACTTCTTCCCCGCCTTCATGGCCAACTCCAGCTACGACGGCCAGCTCTGGAGCATCCCCTTCCAGCGCAGCGACGTGGTCCTCTATTACAACGCCGACCTCTTCAGTGAAGCCGGTCTGGAGCCGCCCACCAGTTGGCAATCCTGGGCCGAGGCTGGCCAGGCGTTGACGGTGAAGGACGGCGACACGGTCACCCGTTGGGGCATCGAGTATCCCTCCGGCTGGCCCTACTGGCTCTTCCAGCCCCTGGCCATCGGCGCCGGCCAGAACATCGTGGGCGACAGCGACACCGAGGTCTACTTCAACGCTCCGCCCGTGATCGAGGCCGTCCAGTTCTACATCGACCTCTCCCACAAGTACGGCGCCATGCCTGAGGGCGTTCAGTCCATCTGGGGCCAGGCGCCCACGGACCTGGCCAGCGGCCAGACGGCCATGATCGTCCATTCCAGCGGCAGCCTGACCGGCATCCTGGACCAGGCCGACTTCGAAGTGGGCGTCATGCCCCTTCCTGGCAAGGAAGAGGGGACCTATGCCAGCGTGCCCGGCGGCGGCAACCTCTACATCATGGACGGCGTTTCGGATGCGGAAAAGGCCGCAGCCATGAAATTCATCCAATTCCTGACCGAACCGGAGCGGGTGGCCGACTTCAGTATCCAGACCGGCTACATCGCCTCGCGCCAGAGCGCGTATGAGACCGACGCCATGCAACAGTACCTGGCCGAGACGCCCCAGGCCGGCGCGACCCGTGACGCGCTCCAGTACGCGGAAGCCGAATTCTCCGTCCAGAACCTGGGCGAAGTGCGCAACATTTTCCACGATTATCTGCAGAAAGCCTACAACGGCGAGATGAGCCCCGAAGAGGCCATGAACGCCGCCCAGGCCGAAGCGGATGCGGCGCTGGAGCCGTTCAAGTAGCATGGGATAGAACGCGGATTGAGCGGATCAAGCGGAAAAAGCCGGATTTTGAAGAAATCCGTGTAGATCTGCCCAATCCGTTCAATCCGCGTTCTATTATGCTGACGCCATGGCTGCACCTTCATCCCGCGCGCGCAAACGACGCGTTTCCATACTGCCTTATCTGCTGATCCTGCCGACGGTCTTCTTTGTCGCGCTCTTCACCGCCTGGCCCACGCTTCTGGCCGTCTACCAGAGCTTCTTCATGCAGCGGCTGAACATCGCCCGCTTCCGGGAGCCGACCTTCGTGGGTCTGGAGAACTACACTGAACTATTGGCCGACCCGCGTTTCCAGCGCGTGCTGCTCAACACCTTTATCTATGTGTTGGTCACCGTGCCCATCAGCGTAGTGTTGGGCTTCCTCTTTGCGCTGATGGTGAACCGGGCCATGCGAGGCATCGGCCTGGCGCGGCTCCGGCTGTTCTATCCCCCGGTGCT
>JAJRVT010000154.1 GCA_024277175.1 Chloroflexota bacterium
CCTCATCCACCAGGTAGAGATTCGGGCTGAGGTCGCCCGTGCGTCGGGCGTGCAGTTCCAGGGTTTCCGTTCCGGTGAGGGGCGGGGCGGTGGGGGGCAGACGCAGGCTCCAGCGCGCGTAGACGCTGGCGTCGATGGTCGCGTCCAGGGTCTGTACGCCGCCGGCCCCGTCGCAAGTGAAGTCCACGTCCGGACTGCCATCGCATTGGATGACGACGCCGGGCGCGCTCAGGAGGTTGTTGTCGAGGATCTCGAAGGGCGGCTTTTCGGCCGCGGTTTCTGCAACTGTAGGCGCGACCGAGATGGGCGGCACAGCTGTGGGCGTGGGCTGGGCCTGTTCGCGCCCGCGCCCACAACTGCTCAGCGCCAGGAGGGCGATCAGCAGCGCCAGCCACAGCCAACGTCGATAGGAATTCAGCGATAGGGTCCCCATTCCCCACATCCTGTCGGTGTTTTTTTCAATCGTGCGCAGGCGTCAACTTAATCAGTCGGGAGTGAAAAAAGGCGAATACAATCACAAACAATCGTATACAATCATAAAATATCACAACTTCGATTGTTTTTCAAGGGGCAATTTCATGTTTTTTCATCTTTTCTCGACAATTCATGGTCGGGGCGCGCCTATTCGGCTGAATTCACGCCGGAGCCGGGTGATTGCCCGAAACTACTATACTTCCATACATTAGGGAGATGCTTTTTCTCATCGACGGGGTGACTATTCAGCGACCATCAGTGGAACGCGAATTTTCACGGGCAGGAGCAGATTTTCACGGATTTTTCCAGAAGAAATCCGTGAAAATCTGTTTGCATCAGTGAAAATCTGCGTTCTAACGGATCCTGCCTGAATAGTCACTCGACGGGTAAGAATTCGGAAAGCCATCGCCTCTAAGGGGTGGGACGTCCTAAATGCTCGTAAAGTTTTTTTCGCAAGTCCGACATCAATCCACTAAGGAGATAATGACATGAAACTCAGATCCTGGGCCGTCACCGCGGCTCTGTTCACATTCGCGCTGGTGGCAGCGGCCTGTGCGCCGCTGGTCGACACATCACAACCGGCTGCTGATTCAGCACAGGCGCCCGCCGTCGTCGAAGAGGCCGCGGTTGACTTCACCCCCACAGACGCCGAGGAGGAGGGCTACTGGTACTCACGCTACAACCTGGGCAACCTGGTCTTTCGCTCCGGGCTGGGCGACGCCTTCATGCCCGACATGGCCACGATGCAACAGTTGATCCAGATGGCCGACGCCAACCCGGATGACGGCGATACGGTTACGCCGCCCGTCAACGCAACGCTGCTGCAATCGATCTACGCCAGCGGCGACCCCCATTTTATCACCCAGATGGATCCGGCCGATTTCGCCACCCAGCGCTGGGACCCCGCTACGTTCGACACGACCGTCACCGCCCGCGCCATGGGCTGGGCCATGATCAAGGAGAGCGAATGGGCCAAGCAGTTCCACGTCGACGACCATTTCGGAACCGCCGACGCTGATTTCGGCGCTTACTGGCGCTTCGTCGGTCTCATGCTCAACGCCGAAACCAAGATGCAGGCCAAGTTCGCGATGGAGAACCTCAAAAACGACGAGGGTTTCTACGTCGACAGCGACGGCAACCTGGACTGGACCGGCCAATGGGTGATGCTGGAAGCCTTCTCCGATCTCAGCGGCCTGCTGGCGGCGGACCATGTGCCCAACAGCGCCACCAACCGCTATCGCAACCCAGACCTGGCCGCCCAGATGATGGGCGCGACCGACATGCTCTTCCAGGCTCTCTCCTCCCGTACGCCTGAAAATATCGAGGAGCTCTCGCTGGCGACCCAGGCCCTGACCTGGTACGCCGCCACCACAGGCGATGCAGACGCCAAGGCCCAGGCCATGGACCTCATCGGCCAGTTCGGCGACGCCCTGGCCTCCGGAGCGCCGTCCAACGCCAGCGAGACCGCCCTCACCATTCGCGGTCTCATGGAAGCCCAGCGCGTGTCGGGCGACGCCCGGTATCTGGACGCCGCGGCCCAGGCTTTCGACGCCCTGGTCGCCGACTACGACGCCGAGACGGGCATCTTCAGCAGCCAGAACGTCTACACCATCGACAATGTGGCCGTCATCATGGGCGCGCTCAACAGCCTGAAGTTCAACGCCGGTGACGCCGTGGACCAGGGCCAGGTGGAGGAGATCTTCACCCGCTTCTACGAGAACGCCGTCAACCGCAGCGGTCTCCAGCAGGCTGTCCCGCCGCTGAAGGTGGCCAAGAGCGCCTTCGAGCAGGAAGAGCCGGCCCTCTACTACGGCTATCCCACCGTTCCCATGCCGCCCATGGCCGGGGGAGAATTCGGCATCGCGCCGGTCTTCGCCACCGAGGTCACGTGGGACGGCGGCGCTTGGAACGTCACCGATGGCAATTTCGACTCCGCAGGGGCCATGCACGCCTCCAACGAGTTCATCTGGTTCCACAACGACGAGGTGAACGGGTTCCCGGTGGTGGGGGAATGATTGGATGACAGGATGAACTGGTGACAAGATGACAGGATGACAAGATGACAAGATGATGGGCGGGATTGGAGCTGGGAGGATTGGCTCTGATTCCGCCCGTTTTTCGTGTCCTGCCCCCGGGCGCTAAAAGGGCGCGTTTCAGTTTGGGGGCGGGACGCTTGAAATCGAATTTTAGGCTAAAAGCAGAAGTCCGCTAAAGCGGACTGGCCGCAGAGAGGCGCCGTTCCCGCCAGTCGGCTTGAGCCGACTTTCGCTCTCAGCCTGAACTTGCAGTTCAAGGCGGCCCCGGCTCGACATTCGCCCCCAAACTGAAATGCACCCGCGCTAAAAATCTTGCTTGACAAGCCCGCCATCCCTGCGTTATACTTCAAATTGGTACGGACCACCGGACAACCGTACCGACAGTCTAGCAAACATCTTCGCCGGCGTCAAGTGAGAAAATTCTATGCCCACCCCACCCACCATCGAACTGGATGAAATCGCCGCCATGCACAGCAGCCCCGGCGCGCTCTACCACAGCCTGGGGCATATCATCCGCAGCAAAATCCAGAGCGGCGAATGGGCCATCGGCCAGCGCATCCCCTCCGAGCGGGAACTGATGGGCATCTTCAACGTCAGCCGGGCCACCGTGCGCCAGGCCATCGAGAATCTGGAGAAGGAGGGGATCCTGCGCCGGGAGCGGGGTAAGGGCACCTTCGTCGCCCCGCCCAAGATCGAGAGCGGCATGTTGCGGATGATCGAGTTTGCGGGCGTCATCAAGCAGAACGGGCTGCGCCCCAGCGCCCAGCTCCTGGGCAAGGAATGCATCACCCCGCCCAAACACATCCGGCAACTTCTGGCCCTGTCCGATTCGGAGCAGACCGCCTGGCTACAGCGGCTGCTGCTGGTCAACGACGAACCCATGCTGATCGAGACCGCCTACTTTCCCGCGGCCCGCTTTCCCGCCCTGATCGATCTTTACGACGGCGCCAGCGAGTGGCGCGATTTCGTCCACAGCCGCTACGGCGTCAAGGTCATCCGCGCCCGGGAGACGTTCGAGCCGGTCATCCTGGAGGACCGGGAGGCCGAGTTGCTGGGCGTCAAGGGCGGCTTCCCGGCCCTCTGGGTGGAGCATATGGCCTATGACGAGGCCGACGCGCCCGTCATCTACCTCACAAGCCTGCTGCGCGGCGACCGTTGCCGTTTTTATACTGATCTTGTCTTTGGATAGCAAACTGCAATAGAACGCGGATTGAGCGGATCGGGCGGAAACAGCCGGATTTTCAAAAATCCGTGAAAATCAGTCTAATCCGCTCAATCCGCGTTCTATCAAATCTGGAGGAGAAGTGATGAACAGTGCTGAGATGGTTGCCCGCGCGTGTGAGGCGGGCGTGGCGATTCCGGCGTTCAATGTCCCCTATCTGCCCATGACAGAACCGGTCATCCGCGCGGTGATCGACCAGGACTCGCTGGCGTTTATCGAGACCGCGCGCCTGGAGTGGTACAAGTTCGAGGCCCGCAGCCCGGCCGCGGTCATGGAGGAGTTCAGCAAGTGGGCGGACCTGGAGCATGTGCGCCTGCACCTGGACCACGTGCCGGTGATCGACGAAGACGGCGTGAGGGTGGATTATCTGGCCGTCATCCGCGAGGCCCTGGACCTGGGCTACCATTCGGTGATGGTGGACGGCTCGCGCCTGAGCCTGGACGACAATATCGAGGCCACCCGACAGGCCGCGGAGATGGCCCATGAGTACGGCGTCCCCTGCGAGGCTGAGCTGGGCGCGGTGCTGGGCCATGAGTCAGGTCCCCTGCCGCCCTATGAGGAACTGTACGCGTCCGGGCTGGGCTTCACCAGCGTAGACGAGGCCAAGCGCTTTGTGCGTGAAACCGGATGCGACTGGCTGTCCGTGGCCGTCGGCAGCATCCACGGGGCAATCTCCGGCGCGGCCAAGGACAAGAAGAAGGTGGAAGCCCGGCTGAATCTGGAGCGCCTGGAGCAACTGCACCAGGCCACCGGCATCCCCTTGGTGCTCCACGGCGGATCGGGCGTCAAGCAGGAATATCTGCTGCCGGCGCTCGCTAAGGCGAACGCAGATAAATAACTATACATTTTGCGTATCGGTCAGAGGGGTGATGAGAACGAACCATTTTTCGAGACCCTCCAACCGTTGGAAGCGTTGCTCCAAGAACTGCATCTGTTTGTGAGTAAGTTTGACGC